>JBGCFY010000078.1:0-12786 GCA_045110315.1 Saprospiraceae bacterium | reverse complement strand
ACGAATATCTTTCCGCTCTTCTACATTGTAAATCTTAGCCTTTACCGTATACTTACCTTCTTCCACGATGATTGAACCACCACCTGGTCTGGTAAATTTAACGGCGGGACGTTCTGCTTTCGCCGCAGGAGATTCTTCGTCGCAAGGAATGAGCATAATATCGCTCGCGTTATCAATCAAAACGTTTCCATTGTAAGGAAACAAAACTGGCGTTTTATAAAAAGCTTCAATGATGATGTGGGTAATTTTCTGCTTGGGTTCGAATTTAAAATTAAAATTTTCCCAATCATAATTGGTCACCAAGCGACTTTCCGCTAAACGCTCTTTCCGGTTACAATATCCATTCCCTCCCCAAATTCGCACAATAATCGGCTGAGCATAATTTTCTGGTAGACCTGTAATTCGACTACGACTTTGGTAAAATCGGGAACGTGCTAACTCTAGACTGAAAGTGTAGCAACTATTTTTTTCTAAGGGTTTCGTTAACCTTTGTGCGATGGATTCCCAACTATCATTATCACGAACGACCATACCGATATAAGTATCTCCGTCGTAAGGAACTTTGATGACCGAAAAAGCTTCCAAAGGATTAGGACTCGGATGAATATCGGGTGCCGATTCTTCCGGAAAATTCATGGCGCCGCAATCGTACCAACCATCAACGATTCGACTGTGGCGGGGGAATTCATCTTCAAAAGAAGCATTATTCAGCTTGATGATAGACGCTTGACCAACAAGGTTAATCGTCATCAGTAAATTACAAAATACTAAAATCGAAAATTTATAGTTCATAATTTCATTAATTCGTTCAATGTGTATTGGTGCTTATTTCAGGTATTACGATTGGCAAAGGAGCAATTCGTAGTGCATAAAATAATAACTACTCTCGGGTATAAAACGTTACGGAGTAGGGATTTGGTTTAGTAATCAGATAAAAATTACAACTTTACTTTAAATAAAGCAAAGGTTTAAGCTTTCATTAACGAAACCTTAAACCTTTGATGCTGTTGCAAATGCTTACTTCAGCAATTTCTTGTATTTTCCAAAAATCAAAAAATTCCTTTTGGTAATAAAAAACGATTATTTGAATGCGTTTAATCCCGTAACATCCATTCCCGTAATTAGCAAGTGAATATCATGTGTACCCTCGTAAGTTAAAACCGTTTCGAGGTTCATCATGTGCCGCATGACCGGATATTCGTTTGTGATTCCCATACCACCATGAATTTGTCGAGCTTCTCTCGCAATTTCTAGCGCCATGTGAACATTATTTCGTTTAGCCATTGAAATTTGAGCAGGCGTAGCTTTGCCATCATTGGCTAGTGTGCCTAATCTCCAAGCTAATAATTGTGCTTTGGTGATTTCGGTAATCATTTCTGCTAATTTCTTTTGTGTCAATTGGAACTGTCCGATTGGCTTTCCAAATTGAATCCGCTCCTGAGAGTAGCGTAAAGCAGAATCGTAACAATCCATAGCTGCTCCGATAGCTCCCCAAGCGATTCCGTATCGTGCTTTGGACAAACAAGATAAAGGACCTTTCAAGCCTTTGACGTTTGGTAAAACGTTAGCTTTAGGAACTCTTACGTCTTCAAAGACTAATTCGCCCGTAATAGACGCCCGTAAAGACCACTTACCGTGAATTTCTGGAGCCGTAAAACCTTCCATTCCTTTTTCTACGATTACTCCTCTGATTTTTCCTTCTTCATCTTTCGCCCATACTACGGCGATATCTGCTAAAGGGGAGTTCGTAATCCACATTTTAGCACCATTTAAAATATAGGAATCTCCGTCGTCTTTGATATTAGTAATCATCCCTCCAGGATCAGAACCATGATCTGGCTCCGTCAATCCAAAACAACCAATAAATTCGCCACTCGCTAATTTTGGTAAATATTTACGCCGTTGTTCTTCCGAACCGAATTTGTAAATAGGGTACATTACTAGCGAACCTTGTACAGAAGCCATGGAACGAATCCCGGAGTCTCCACGTTCGAGTTCCTGCATAATAATTCCGTAAGCAATTTCGTCCATCCCTCCACAACCATATTCTGCGGGAAGACTAGGACCAAAAGCGCCGATATCTGCCAAGCCTTTGAATAAATGTGTAGGGCAAACTGCTCGGTTAGAATAGTCTTCAATAATTGGGCTTACTTCTTGCTTCACCCACGATCGAACGGCATCTCTTGCTAAAAGATGATCATCGTTCAACAATTCGTCAATATTATAATAATCGTGTCCTTGAAAACGATCTTCCTTGTTATTGCTAGCTTTAGTTGCTGCCTTCGGATCTTTTACATTGTTTTCCATCATTATTCTTTACTTAAAAGTCTTTGAAATATCCCCATTGAAGTCCAAAAGGGGAAAATTTGATAATATTTGGTGATTACTAAGGCAAACAGCAATTTTGCTGACACCTCTGTGTAATTTTTTTAATATTTAGTAGCCGTTTTAGCCCTACCGAGCACACATTGCGCTATCCTTAGATTGTTTAAATCCCTAAGTACTTCTCTTCAGGTCAAATTTTTATACAAAAATAAGGATTTAATACCAATCTTTCCACATTATCAAAAGTAACAAATCAGACAAAATTCATTTACTACGCTGAATATGCAGCTTGGTCTAAGAATAGAATCAATTATTGGGCTATATTGTTTATTTTTGAGCAAAAACTGATCAAATTTTTAAATAAATCGCAGTTATGGGATTAATCGCCTTAGAAGGCATGCGCTTTTATGCCTATCATGGATTTTATTACGAGGAGCAGATTGTAGGAAACAATTTTGTAGTAGATGTATATATAACCGCTTCCTACGATCATGCCGCCCAAACGGACGACTTATATCAAACGATTAATTACGAGACCATTTATATGATCTGCCAGTCCGTGATGCGTAAAAAAACTAAACTCCTAGAAACTTTAACGGAACGGATAATTTCTGCGCTCAAGCGTCAATTTGGCAATATTCAGGCGGTACAAGTCCGCATCACGAAAGAAAACCCCGTTTTAGGCGGTAAAGTGGATAAAGCTTTTGTAGAAGACGAAGGAGAGTTCGTAAGTAAATGTGGGCGTTGTGGAAAAGGTATCATTTGTTATCGAGATACCAATTGTTGGTGTCAAGGGGTACAAATTCCCTCAGAGACACAAGAAACTATACAAGAACAGTATCGTGGTTGTTTGTGTAAGAATTGCTTAAATTATTTCTCGGGCTAAATTTGGGATTTAACTTTTTTATTTTGGAAGTTGTTTTAGAAGTTGTTTAAAAATAGGGGTTGAAATTAGTTGTAAGCCATTGATTTTCAAGATGAAGCTCCATTTTTTTTTCGTAGCCATCGCTACGGGGAAAAAAATTAGCTGAAATATTGGAGATCAATGGCTTGCAAATAAATCATCTATCTAGTTTAAAACAACTTCTTAAAATAGATTTTAAGATCTACGGGTAAAGGCTTGCTAACATCATTTTAAAACAACTTCTTGGGTAAGGCTCAAAAAACAAAGTCCTTAGTGTTGATCACCTGCATCATTTTCAAAAAAACTGCTGCATGGCTTAATTATTCTACCAAACTTTATGTTTTTTATAACATCCCTTTGGTCTAGTAATTGCGTTATTAGAACATATGGAAGTTATTTAAGGTAATAAAGAAAAGATCAATAAAGATCAATTCGTAAAGACAGTAGACTTTCTTCAAAAAAATCATTACAAACTCAAACAGTTTTAACAAAAACCATATTCATTATGAAAAATTTAGGCGTATTATTTTTAGTACTTTCTTTGGTGGCTTGCACCCCACAAGAAATCAATTCTGTATTGGGAACAGTCATGGGAGGAGAACTTACTTCGGCGGAAGTGGGTAGCGGGTTGAAAGAAGCCCTCAACATCGGGATTAGTAAAGGTGCTGATCGATTATCCAGTACGGATGGTTATTTCAAAAGTGCCTATAAGATACTTTTACCCGCAGAAGCTCAGAAAGTAACGGAAAAGTTACGCGTGATCCCAGGTTTTGAAAATATTGAAAATGAAATTCTGAAAAAAATTAATCGTGGGGCAGAAGATGCGGCGAAAAAAGCAAAGCCCATTTTTGTTAATGCCATCAAAAAAATGACTTTCACCGACGCGATGAATATTTTAATGGGAGCGGATAATTCTGCAACGACTTATTTGAACAATGCGACTTATAATCAACTTCGCTCAGAATTTAGTCCTGTAATTATTCAATCGTTGGATAAATTTCAAGCCAGAAAATACTGGGGAGACTTGGTTAATAAGTACAATCAAATTCCTTTTGTCAAAAAGCTTAACCCAAGTTTAGAAGAACACGTGACCCAAATGGCTTTGAAAGGATTATTTACAATGGTCGAAAAGAAAGAAGTTTCCATTAGAAACAACGTTTCGGAGCGTACCTCTTCTTTATTAAAAAAAGTATTTGCCAAACAAGATAATAAGTAAGTAGGTTTACCAAATAAGTACCAAGACAAACTGATGGTCTTAAGTAATTACTTTAGCCCTACTTTCTATATTTTAAAATCCTGTTGAGTTCATTAATAACTCAACAGGATTTTTTTAATCTAAATACTGGAATAAATTCATGTCTTTTTAAGGAACCTCTTCTGGTTGTCCCAGTAACTTTTGTACAATTTCAAACTCGCTTAAGAAAACTCTCGCAATGACTCGGATAACGGTATAAACGGGAATCGCGAGAATCATTCCTACGACGCCATTCAATTGTGCACCGACCAAAATGACGATAAAAATTTCTAACGGATGCGCAGAGATACTATTGGAAAAAATATACGGTTGCAAGATAAAATTATCCAACATTTGCATGGCAGCAAACACTCCTGCTACTTTGGTTAACATTGGCAGCGTTTCATTGTAAAAGCTAACATCAAGATTAGAAGAGATCGTAATAAAAATACCAAATGATGCGCCGATGATCGGACCGACGTAAGGAATTACATTGATCATAGCCGCAAAGAAACCAATCAATAAGGCATTTTCAATACCAAAAAAACTTAACAGAGCTGTAACAAAGATGGTAATCAAAGTAATTTGCAAGGCAACGCCCAAAAAGTAGCGTCGCAAAAGTTGGCTCGCTTCGTCAACGGCATTACTTACTTTGCTTTCGTAATTACGAGGTACCGTTGCCCGCAAGAAATCTACAAATAATCCTTGCTCTTTTAAAAAGAAAAAAGAGATAAATAAGATAGACATAAAAGCCACCATCAGGTTACCCAAGAAACCAACTAGGCTACTAAATAATTCGGTAATTTGGGCAGGATTGAAGAAAGAGAAAAGTTTCTTTTGTAAGCGTTCTAAAGCGGTATCCGTTTCTTGGACTTCCGCCGAAGAATCAAAACCTTGCTGCTCATTAGCTTGGTCTTGTTGTACGTCTACCTTGATATTCAATGCGATATTCGTCCGCGTAATCGTGTCTCCATTCGCAAGAAGAATCGAGTCGACTGTAATCATACTTTTAGATAATACTTTTTCTTTGACAGTTGGTGGAGTCACCTCCTCTTTGGTATTAATGGGGGATTCTACCGTCAGCGAATCGCTTAATTCGGGGCTATTTCCGTTAATCAAACCATATTTTGCAAACCACCGATTCCAATCTTCTAGTGGCTCTTCGAGACTCTGAACAAGTCGAGGATAATCAATCTCCGTAAGGTTTTGTGCTTGCTTAATTCCCGTTGGCACAAAAATCAAAAGTAAAGAAGTAAATAAAGATAAAAAGACAAAAAGCGTCAGTGCGGCACAGGTATTTTTCCCCGCATGAAACTTACCAACGCGTAAATGTTTCGTAAAAAAATCCATCAGCGGTTGTCCCATCATGGAGATTACCCAAGCGATTAAGACGTACGCTACAATGCTACTGAAATAGTAGAATATAGCCGCTACGATGACGAAGGACAACGAAATAGCTATATATCGATTAGAGTTTGTCATTTGGTTTTCATTATGAATACTTGAAATGCGATTTAATTATTTTCCAGTAGATCCTATTGCTTTAAATTTCTTATGAGTTTTATCCTTTATCGTAGGCTTTATGCTAAAGCACTTCTTTCAATACTTCCCAGACATTTTCTGCGACAATTTTTTGTCCTGCTACATTGGGGTGAATTCCATCGGGTAGATTTAGTGCGGGAATTCCACCGACATCTTCCAACAAAAAAGGAATTAGAGCAGCATCATTCTTTTTGGCTAACGCGGGGAAAATACTTCTAAATTCCGTTGTAAATGCTTTTCCCATATTTGGTGGTGCTTCCATTCCAGCAATAACGAGCTTTACTTTTGGATTTTTGGCGACTACTTTGTCAATAATAGCTTGTAGGTTTTCTTTGGTTGCTTGCAGATTAAGTCCTCTTAAACCATCATTAGCACCAAGTTCCAAGACAAATACATCCGGTGCTTTACGATCAATAATCCAATCAATTCTACTCTTTCCTCCGGCGGACGTTTCTCCACTCAAGCCAGCGTTGATTGCTTTGTAGTTTAGTCCCAGCGAATCCATTCTGTTTTGTATAATGCTGACAAAACCATCGTCGATATCTAAATTGTAAGCTGCGGTCAAACTATTCCCAAAAAATAAAATATTTTGGGTGGTCGTTTGGTTTTTGGGTTTGGAAGGCGTTTCTTTTTTTTGGGGCTCCGAAGTGGTTGTGGGAGTGTTCGTTTTGCTTTCTCCGCCACAGGCGAATAATAACAGTACAAGACAGAGGAAAGAAAAGTGATTCATTATTATTTTCATGGTTCAGTTAAACTTTAAAGTCGTTTGAAAACTATCGTAAACTTTGCTAGACAAATATAGCATACTAATTCGCTTAATAATAAAGCTATTCTACCTAAATCCTCTATCTTTGGACTAAAAGGGAATTATTTGTGGATTGGTTGCGCCTAAGTACAAATTAGATCGTACCGTTTAAATTAATTTAATTCAGGATTATGGACATTTCTGTCGTGATTCCTATTTACAACGAAGCAGATAACATCTTGCCTTTAACACAAAGGTTAAGGGCAGTTATGCAACAAATGAACTTGTCCTATGAATTTATTTTCATCAATGATGGAAGTAAAGATAATTCTCTTGCCGTGATCAAAACGTTAGCCAGTACTGCAACGAGTATTAAATATCTTGATCTAAGTCGAAACTTTGGTCATCAAATTGCCGTCATGGCGGGCTTGGATGAAGCGCTAGGTAAGGCTGTTGTCATTATTGATGCCGACTTACAAGATCCACCAGAATTGATTTTGGATTTATACCAAAAAATGCAAGAAGGCTACGAAGTCGTTTATGCTAAGCGCAAAAAACGTAAAGGAGAAAGTACGGCTAAGCGTTGGACGGCGCATTTGTTCTACCGTTTCCTCTCTTCGATCACTCCCATTGATATTCCTTTAGATACTGGAGATTTCAGAATCATTGACCAAAAGGTCGTGAAAATTTTGCGACAAATGCCGGAGCAAAATAAATATCTCCGCGGACAAATTGCCTGGATTGGTTTCAATCAAAGTTTTGTGAGTTACGAACGGCAACACCGCAACGCGGGAGATACGGGCTATACGTTTAGTAAAATGCTACGATTAGCTTGGGATGCGGTAACAGGATTTTCTAACTTTCCCCTTAAAGTAGTTAGTTATTTTGGATTTATTACCTCGATTATTGCATTTTTGGTAATGCTTTTCACTTTGTATTCTCGGTTAGTGTTAAAAGCTGCTACCGTTCCCGGTTGGGCTTCGTTGATGATCAGTGTACTTTTTATCGGTGGGGTACAAATGATTGCAATTGGCATAATTGGGGAATATCTAAGTCGTGTTAATCAAAATGTCCGCAATCGACCGCTCTACATTGTTAAAGACTCCAACATTGAAGAAAAGCCTTAATCACGGGTGGTTACAGCCAGAACTAAGTATTTTTTGCTTTTTTTTATTCTTTTTTATAAAAAACTTCCTATAAACACAACTATATGTAACTTTTCTAGTATACAAATGGGAATGAACTGTTCTTAATTTAACTATTCGTATGCACCATAATAAGAAAATACTACATGTGGAAGATAATGCGGCTGACGTTGCATTAACCAAAGTAGCTTTAGAGGAGTTGAATATTCTTTCTGAGCATATTCATCTTGCAGATGGGCAAGAACTTATTAATTACCTTAAAGCGAATTCTTTTCAGGATATTGGTATTATTCTGCTGGATTTGAATATGCCTAAAATGAGCGGTCTTGAAGTTTTAAAATTCTTTTATAAAGACAATGAATTAAAAAAACTTCCCGTTGTTGTTTTTAGTAGCTCTGATCAGGAAATTGACGTTAGATCTTGTTATGATTTTGGTGCAAATGCCTATGTTAGAAAGCCAATCAATTATAATGACTATAATCGAACCTTGTCCGCTATTGCTCGCTTTTGGTTGGAAGCTAACGTTTTTCCCGTGTTTGATTAACAGTAAAACCCTTTTACCGATCCAAGGCGTGATTGCTAATAAACTTTTATAGCCGTAAGAAATTAATATTTCGTTGAAGACCTTTATACTTTGTACGCTTAACGGCTGACTTTCGAAATAGATTACGAAAAAGCTCTTCCGTTATTTCTTCCCAATCAGATTTTGTTAACGCCAATAGTTCAGGGTGTGGTTCAAAAGCAGGTTCTTGATGCTTTTTAGCAAATCGATTCCAAGGACAAACTGCTTGGCAGATATCACAACCAAAAGCCCAATTTTCAAACTTACCTTTGACTTCCGTTGGAATTGCTTCTTTTAATTCAATTGTAAAATAAGAAATGCATTTGCTACCGTCTACTACGTAGCCCTCTTCCGCGATGGCATCTGTAGGACAAGCATCGATACAACGGGTACAAGTGCCGCAATAATCTTTCATCGGTCCATCTGGCGCTAATTCTAAATCGATAATTAATTCCGCAAGGAAAAAATAGGAGCCGGCTTTGGGATGAATAAGCAGGCTATTTTTACCGATCCAGCCCGTTCCACTTCGTTTAGCCCAATCCCGTTCCAATACTGGCGCGGAATCAACGAAACAACGACCGTGAACTTCTCCGATTTCCGTTTGAATTTTTTCTAGTAGCGTTTTGAGTTTTGCTTTGAGGACGTGGTGATAATCTTGACCGTAAGCGTATTGCGAAATCTTTGGTGCGCTAGCATCTTGTGGTTTGCTAGGATTATGATAATTGTAGAGCAGCGTCACGACTGATTTTGCGCCGTCGACTAATTTTGTAGGGTCAATGCGTTTATCAAAATAGTTTTCCATGTAATGCATTTTCCCGTGCATTCCTTGGTTGAGCCAATTTTCTAATTGGCGAGCTTCCTCCTCCATCTTTTCGGCCTTGGAAATTCCCACGAAGCTGAACCCTAAACGGTACGCTTCTTCTTTAAGCCAGTCCGTATGTTTTTGCTGAAGCATAAACGAGGATTAAAAATGAAATAAGAAAACTGATATGCGAATCACTACCCTAACTCAGTATTTGTAATTTTGCAAATCTCAACATAATTTTCCGTTTTGGATTATCAACGGCTTTAAAATTTATCGTCGCAACCTTACTCGCTGCTGCGCCCTCAATGCTGAGGACTTCTCCTTCTCCAAACTTGAGGTGTAGCACTTTCATTCCCACTTTAATATCGCTACTCGGACTCGGCTTAAAAGTTTTAGGATCTGCGAGTAAAGTAGTCGTTGATTTTCTAGAACGGGAGAAATTACCGATGACTTTAGCGCCTGTAACAGCTTCTTCTTTCTTTTTGCGATTCAATCCCATGGCACTAGAACTTTCTAGGTGATTGGGAGAAATTTCATCTAAGAACCTACTGGGTTCATTATATTTCATCTGCCCAAACTTGTACCGACTGTTAGCGTAAGAAAGTGTCAAATATAACTCTGCTCGCGTTACGGCAACGTAAAATAAACGTCGCTCTTCGTCGAGTCCTTCTTGCGTATCCATTGACATAAAAGAAGGGAAAAGTTTCTCCTCCAGCCCAACTACAAAAACAGATTTATATTCCAATCCTTTCGCAGAGTGTACTGACATTAGCGTAACGTAATCATTATTTTCCTCTCCTTTGTCAAAGTCCGTTAATAGTGCAATATTTTGCAGGTAACTGGCTAATGATTTATCCGCTAATGAGCCACTTGTTGTTTCCGTCACTTCATCATTTTCTACAAAATCTTTAATTCCATCAAGCAACGCATTCACATTTTCTTGGCGTCCCATTCCTTCTATGCTCACATCTTTTTTCAGTAGGTCAAGAATCCCTGACTGTTTAAATACTTGACTTGCAATTTGATAAGCATCTTCCTCTTTTGCACGGCGTTTGAAACCTTTAATCATTGTTACGAAGCTCGCTATAGAATTTCTTGCTTTCCCACTTGCTTGGACGTAAGGCAAACACTCCCACATTGATTTATCCTGTTGATCTGCCAAGCCTCTAATTTTATCAACGGTAGTTTTTCCGATTCCTCTTCGTGGGTAGTTCAGTACTCTTTTTAAAGCCTCTTCATCATCAGAATTTACAACGAGACGTAAATAAGCGATAAGGTCTTTAACTTCTTTTCTTTGATAGAAAGATAAACCACCATAGACTTTATACGTAATATTATACCTTCTGAGGTATTCCTCAAAAACCCTAGATTGAGCATTGGTCCGGTATAAAATTCCAATATCTTTATTACTAAGATGGTATCTATTTTTTTGTTCAACGATCGTATCTGCAATGCGTTTACCCTCTTCTGTATCCGTTAGTGCTTTGATTAATTTAATTTTATGTCCAGTACCTTTATCCGACCAAATTTCTTTGGGAATTTGTTTCCGGTTAAAGGCAATGAGTTCATTGGCTGCTTGTACGATATGTTCCGTCGAGCGATAATTTTGCTCCAACTTGAAAGTTTGCAACTTATCGTAATCCTTTTCGAAATCTAGAATATTATCAATCGTTGCGCCACGGAAAGCATAGATACTTTGCGCGTCATCTCCTACGACACAGATATTTTTAGGACTCTTTGGAAAATCAACTAATTTTTTGACAATCAGATATTGTAGGTAATTGGTATCCTGAAACTCATCCACCATGACGTACTTAAATCGAGCTTGATATTTTTGTAAAACACCATCCTTATTTTCTGTAAATAGGCGAAGTAATTGATACAGAAGATCATCAAAGTCCATCGCTCCAGCTCGTTTGCAACGCGCCATGTATTTCTTGTAAATCGTATGGAGATGTGGTCGCTTACTCATCCTGTCTTGCTCCATAAGTTCCTTATTATTGACATAAGCAGCTGGTGGAATGACATTACTTTTGGCAGAAGAGATTCGGGAGCGAATCGCATTATTATTATAATGTGTAGAATCTAAGTTCATTTCCTTAATGATACCGTTAATTACACTTTTAGAATCTTCCGAGTCATAGATCGTAAAACTTGAAGGGTAACCAATTTTCTCTGCTTCTACCCGTAAGATTCTTGCAAAAATAGAGTGAAACGTTCCCGCCCATACTTGATTAGCTTTATCTCCTACTACTTTTGAGATTCTCTCTTTCATCTCTCTAGCTGCTTTGTTGGTAAAAGTCAGTGCTAAAATTTCCCACGGTGCATTCCCTTCTTCGATCAAGTGTGCGATTCTATAGGTCAGTACTCTCGTCTTTCCTGAACCAGGTCCAGCGATCACTAGAACTGGACCTTCTGTGGTAGTAACGGCTAATCGTTGTATTTCATTTAATTCTGCCAAATACGATTTCATAATGATCGATGATTTAGAGGTTGAGGAATGCGGTAACTCGCATTGATGTAAGTTTTCTCAATTTTTGGTTTTGATAATGGAGTTCTCTATTTCGCTGCTGCTGCTTCTAATTCATCCCAGTATTCTACGGCTCTTCGGGTATGAGGAATGCAGATAGAACCACCTACTAAGTTGGCGATAGCGTATACTTCAAAAACTTCTTCTTTCGTAATTCCCATCTCATAACATGTTCCTAAATGATATCGAATACAATCATCACAACGTAAAACCATCGAAGCTACTAAACCAAGTAATTCTTTAGTTTTGCTCGGTAAGGCGCCGTCTTGATAGGCATTTGTATCTAAATTAAAAAAACGTTTTAATACTTTATTATCCTCCCCGAGGATTTTTTCGTTCATTGCTTTTCGATAATCATTAAATTCAGTTACAGCTGACATGCTATTTTATTTAGTAAAGTTGTTTTAAAAATGATGCTAAGTAGATTTCCATGCTTTCGCTGTAGCTATCAAGAGCTATTTTAAAACAACTTCAGTTAATGAATTGATTTCTATTGTAAACGGGGAGAGCTATTCTTTTTCTTTTATTGCTTACGCTAAATCGTTCCTCGGTTACGGACCCTCCAAATGGATAATACCATTCTAAAAGGAAAGAGAAACGTTGCAATAATACTTCCCACCCCAAAAAGTAGCATTTCACTTCTAATAAATTTTAATAATTGTTCATCGTACGCAGTGATATTCGTTTTTCCGATCAGATTAGTAATCCCTTCTTCGTCAAGAAAAATTTGAAAATTATACAATTCGCTAATCAAATAAAAAATGATGGGTAGACATAATACGATGAGCGCTACTTTTATTTTCTCATTATGAGCAATAAAGGTATGCTTTAATAAAAACATATATCGCGTTAATGTAATAAAAATAATGACAAACATGGTGTTTATCACCAAAAAAGGATAGTTTTCAATCTTACTAAGGATTGGATAAATGACTACAAATACGATAATTGCTGTCACCAGCCACCACAACAATTCTAATCTTAGAGAAAGTGC
>JBGCFY010000077.1:0-4950 GCA_045110315.1 Saprospiraceae bacterium | reverse complement strand
CTTCTATACTTGATATGAAACAAAAAATCCCGAACGTTTGATTGAAAACGTTCGGGATGAGGAAGCGGTAGTATTTTACCCAAATTTTAAGATTAAATTTTTGGCTTAAAACAACTTCAATAACTTCCACGCTTAAGCTTTCAACTCCGCGTAATACTGATGGAAATAAGGAATGGTCTCAATCCCTTTATAATAATTGAATAAACCATAGTGCTCATTGGGAGAGTGAATATCATCCGAAGCTAGACCAAATCCCATTAATACCGTTTTGACACCGAGTACTTTTTCGAACAACGCTACGATTGGGATACTTCCTCCAGAACGTTGTGGAATTGGAGCCTTCTTGTACGTTTTTTCCATGGCCAAATGAGCTGCGCGATACTCTGGTGTATCGGTAGGTGTCACGGCTGGATCACCACCGTGATGTGGCGTAACTTTTACCTTTACGCCCGTTGGAGCGATACTTTCAAAATGCTTTTTGAATAACTTAGTAATCGTTTTAGGATCTTGGTTTGGCACCAAACGCATACTAATTTTGGCGTAAGCCTTAGAAGGCAAAACCGTTTTCGCACCTTCTCCGATATAACCACCCCAGATACCATTAACATCCAAGGTAGGTCGAATGGAAGTACGCTCTAACGTAGTATAGCCTTTTTCGCCGTGAACTTCTTTGATTTTTAAATCTCGCTGGTAACTATTTACATTGAAAGGCGCTTTGTTCATTTCGGTGCGTTCTTTTTTACCAACGACAACAACGTCTTCGTAAAAACCAGGAATCGAAATCTTATTATTTTTATCGTGCAGCGAAGCAATCATTTTGCTGAGGATATTGATTGGATTGGCGACCGCACCACCATAGACACCAGAGTGTAAATCTCGATTGGGTCCCGTAACTTCTACTTCGACGTAACTCAATCCTCGGAGACCCGTAGTGATCGAAGGAACTTTATTATCAATAATTGAAGTATCTGAAATTAAGACAACATCGCAAGCTAAACGCTTTTTGTTTTTCTTGCAAAAAGGACCGAGATTATTAGAACCTACTTCTTCTTCTCCCTCGATCATGAATTTTACGTTGCAAGGTAGCGTATTAGATTTCGACATGGCTTCGAAAGCTTTGATGTGCATAAACATCTGACCTTTATCGTCACAGGCACCTCTTGCAAAGATAGCGCCTTTAGGATGCTTCTTCGTTTTTTTGATGACGGGTTCGAAGGGAGGAGAATCCCATAATTCTATCGGATCAGCAGGTTGTACATCGTAGTGACCGTAAACCAAAACGGTTGGTAATTTGGGGTCGACCATTTTTTCTCCGTAGATGATCGGGTAGCCATCTGTTTTGCAAACTTCTACTTTTTTAGCACCAGCAGCTTTCAATTTATCAGCGATAAATTTTGCTGTTTTGAGTACATCTTTTTTGTACGCAGGATCGGCACTTACGGAAGGCATCCGCAAGAGTTCGAGCAACTCTTCTAAAAAGCGTTCTTTATTTTCTTCAATAAAATTTTGTACTGACTCCATAAGGTATTTTTATTTTTCTAGAATTTTTTTGAATTCGATTTGGGTAACATAAATGATCACGCCGTAAGATAACATTTTTAAAAATTGATTACAAAGTAAACAGCGTTGAATGCTTTTTGTTCCCAAAGTACTTGCTAGCTACGTTACTTTGTTTTACCTGCGCTAAAAACTTGAAATAAAATCCAATACAAGAAACTAAAAAGTAGGTAAGGAATGCTTAGCAATAAAATACCAAATTTAATCTTTGCGAAGATCATGGCTAAATATGGATACCACGTGGAAGGGTCGCCAGATAAGGTGTACAGCATCGCTCGATTTTCCAAGGTATCCATTGCTCCGGCAAACCATTGTAAACCTGCTAGAAGAAAACCCAGAAAAAATAAACGTGGTAAATCTTTAAAACTGCTCGCCGCCCGAATGTAAAGCAATGCCAAGGCCGTACTGTATAAGGCTAGAAAAACAAAGTCCAAGTAAATGCTATGTACCAAGGCTTGTACACCATCAGGACCAATATTTTTCATAATGGATTGAGCTTTTTCAAGACTTCCGGCCAGCTCAAAATCTACGATGACCTGAGTGGCTTGTTCCAGAGCAACAGCTTGCTTCATGTAAAGTGCCCAAGCGAGTGTAAGGAGCAATAAAACGATATCGAGTTTGCGCGAAAGTAAAACGTTAATCATGGGATTTAGTGTAAAACGTGAATTTGATAGGTGTACGTAATTTCTAGTTCTTCTCCTGCGTTGAGGCTCGTTTCCCAGCAAACATCCGTCGTGACATTGGCCTGACCATAAGTATTGACTCGGGCCGCTTTCAACCATTTGATACTAGATTTTTTCAAATCGCCAAGAATGGTTCGCCGAATATTGAGGTTGATTTTTTTGTTTTTGTAATTGTTGACTTTTATTTGTCCTTCGACGGTCAGTAAATCGTAGCTATAAATACTACCACCACGCGTTAATTTTTTTGCCCGCTCTGCTCTTTTGATCACTTTTTCGCCTTGCTTGATGCGTACATCTGGTGCTTCTGTTAATTTAACAAATGAGTTTCCACCCACAGAAGTATAGTTCAAACGATCTTGGCTAATTGGTTTTGTTTCGCCTTGTTGCTTAACGACCAAAGCTGGTCCCGTTGTAAACGGATATTGTGTGTCATTGTTAACTTTAATGGAGTGAAAAATCTTATTCGGATTTGGAGAAAAAAGATAATCAGATCGATAGCTTTGTTTATTCGGATTGTTGGGCGGTAAGTTCGTTTCGTAAATATGCGCAATTTTTATTTTCGTTTCAAAAATAGGGTAGTGTCCTCGACCTCCTTTTTTGAGGCTCATATTTTTTAAGGTATAAAAGTATAAATCTTCTTCGCTAGACCCTTGGATTCCAGTGGCACTAATGGTTCCGCCAGCGGTATTTCCATTTGCTTCAATGGAATAAGTTTGGGTGCTAAATGTATTAGAAAAATTAGCAAAATTATTATTTCCTCTTGAGCTGCTTACTATATTGGAAAAATTAATTAGCGCGGACAATTTATCTGCGTAGTTGAAATTGGGAACACCAACTACAAAATTAACGTCTGTTTTTTTGATGTCTTCGATGTTGTTGACGACTTCTGCACGTAAGGTAAGTTGTGCTTGTTCTTCACTCAAAAGTTCGATGAGATAGATTGGTGTCCAACTCAAACCATTGCTCAAATACATCATGCTGAGTTCTTGAGAGGGCTTTTGTGCTTTGAAGTCAACTTGCAAAATTGGTGTGATTTCTTCTTGTGGTAATTGGTAAGTTTGACTAGGTTTTTCTAAAAACTCAACGCGCTTTACATCCGAAGCGGCAAAACTCATCCATTTATTTGCCGTGCGAAAATTGACAAGGTATCGGATGGTAGAATTAGAATTTGCTGGATTTGCTTTTTCAATTTCTTCTACGACTCCGCTGAGGCTTGTTTCGTCCTGGCGAAAATATAATTTCACTTGTTTACCTTGGTTCGCTCTTAATATTTCTGAAATCGAATTTGCTAATATTTTTTTAGCAGTACTTAACGTATCCACATAACTACTCAAAGCTTTGATGTTGTCATTTGGCGTGTTCACCCAATACGTTCCGAACAATGCAGATGGAATATTTTTGCTAATGCGGTAACTTCCCTTGTTGGTTTTGATTTTTCCCGATTTAATAAAGAAGGCAGTTCCATTTTTAAAAATAGAAATGGAAGAAGTTTTGAAATCAGTTTTTACATTTTGTGCAAAACTATTGGCGACTAGGAAAAGAAGACTGAAGAAGAGTACGTTTTTTTTAATCATGCTATTTTAATTTTGTCTTAGTACGGGCTTAATTTTTTTCAAGTACTTGGTTTGTATTATTTTATTGGAAATGCTATTGCGTTAGTTTCGATTACTCTTGGATCGCTTTTCTCCGTCGATTTGCTGCCATTATTACAGCGATAACTTGTGCAATAACTTGCAGCCAAGCGATTCCCACGAATAAATATTCAATGAATCCATTTTCACCACTATTTAAGGCTGTAAGGAGGACAAAGAAAAAAACAATCAGGTTGAGTACCGTAAAAAGGAGGAACTTATAATCTTTACGAAAGATCAAAAATAGCATACCGAATATAATGATAAAACTAATTCCACTAAAAAGAATCATATCTAAGGCTTTATCTAAACCTGCTAATTCTCCCGCGTAAGTCGAGGTACAAACCAGAAGCAAGGTGGTCATAAAGAGTAGACTCCGGCTAATTTTTTTCATTGCTGCGGTGGTTGTATTTGCAATATTGTGAAGTTATTTTAAAACGCTAAAAATGTTTACGAATTGATCTTTTGGTCCAACTTTTTAGCTTTTGTATCCTCCGTAGCGGTGCTACGAACTCAAAAAATAGCTTCAACTTGAACCAAAACCTCTGCTTCTTAACTAGATTAAACGCATCAAATTATTTTTAAATAATGAATATTGAGTAATGGGATTTTGAATATTGAGTAATAGGATTTTGAATATTGAGTAATGAGATCTTGAATACTGATTTTTTATCCATTTTTGGTAACGGTTGATCATTTTTCAATCAATATTCAAGATTAGATATTCAAAAATCAATATTTCTCTTCTATTCTACGGGATGAATATTTAATGCGTTTAACCTGCTTCTCAACTTCTTTTTGAATTATTAAACAATTTCTGTATTAAGTATGTGAGCAAAATTAATTTTGCCTTGCTACTTATGACGAGTAAGTTTTATTTCACTCTTCGTTTAAAAGCTTTTAAAACCAATAGGTTTCCTGCATTTTTTTTTTTTTTTTATCAAAATTTTCTTCCGTCAATATCATCAATATATTTTGCAAACCTACTTATGTACTAATATACTAAGACAAAATTAATTTGCCATTAAATGGTGTTAGATTTTGATCAGTATTGAGGCACGAAAACCGCCCTAAGCCTT
>JBGCFY010000076.1:0-6465 GCA_045110315.1 Saprospiraceae bacterium | reverse complement strand
CAGTCCAGTATTTAGGACCATTTCTCGGTACTTACCTTGCAGTGAGAAAATTCCTGCCGCGATCCAATCTACTTGTGGATGCACTTCAACTTCGGCCATTATGTATATATTATATCTAGAAGCTAAACGCACATCTTCTTCTCCTAAAAAGCCAATCTCAGGTCGATTAAGATGTAGAAAACTGATTCCTGCATTAAAATTCGTGCGCATTCGGTCCAATTGGGTATGCCAATTCAAACCTGCCGAAAAATCGGAGAGACTCCGTTGCGTATTCGAAAAATCTTCGCGGGAATTCAAGTTAGCATCATAAATATCTCCACTAAATTGATTCTGAAACCGCAGCTGATCTGCATTGAAGCGCCGCTGACCAACGCCCATTTGAATCCCTATACTTACGGCATTAAGATCATCCAAAGGATACGCATAAGCCGCATTTAGTTTAAACTCCGAAAGACTTAAGCGCGAATCTCCTGCTTGGTCTATATTAAAAATAGCGCCACCAGAAAGTAAGCCTTTCCCAAGCAAGCCTTCCATAATCTTCATATCAAATGCGCCGGAAAAACTTAAATAATCTACGGGAACCGACGCCCACTGATTCCTGTAATTGCCATTGAAACGTAAGTCGCCCTTGAAAACACCGGTGAGGGCTGGATTCAGGTTGAGCGGACTGTTGTAAAATTGAGAAAAGTGAATGTCCTGCGCTTGCATTCCAAATACACTCATCAAAAAACAGCAAATAAAGAATAGTTTGGTAGAATTATCCTGCAATAGTGTTATCGTTTAATTCGTCGAACACAACAGTCGCAACGAATTTGTAAAAAAATTAAGGGACTAAAAAATAGAGATTTAGTAATCGCTAACATAGCTAATTAAACAAATATATCGGTCTTTCGGGAGAAAGTCTACGTTCTGCTTCGAATTTAATGTCAAAAAATGACGCATCATCGTTAATTTCTGTACATTTTGATAAAATGTTAGTCTCTTTTCGAGAAAAAAATAGCGCTCCCTCAAATTGCAATCCATTCGCAAATAGCGCTGGGCTATGATTTCTCTCCAAAATTGCAGCGGAGATCAAATCGTTTTTCGTACCTTGTTCCGAAACGACAAATCACTTTTTTATGTTAAAAGTAGGCATCACTGGCGGAATTGGTAGCGGTAAAACGACCGTTTGTAAAATTTTTGAAACCTTGGGGATTCCTGTATACTACGCGGATGATCGCGCCAAAATGCTCATGGTCGAAGACCCAGTTATTGTCAAAAAGCTAAAAGAACTCTTCGGAGAAGACGCCTATTTTCCCGATCAAACCCTCAATCGAGCACATCTTTCTACCCTAGTTTTTCAAGATAAAACTTTATTGCAGCAACTCAACGCCATTATTCATCCGGCGGTACATCAAGATGGACTACAGTGGCAAGCTGCGCAAAAAGAAGTTCCTTATACCCTGAAAGAAGCCGCTATTTTGTTTGAAAGTGGCAGCTACAAAACAATGGATAAAGTGATTACCGTTTTTGCCAATAAAAAACTACGAATTGCCCGAGTCAAAAAAAGGGATCAACTCACGACAGCACAAGTAGAAGCGAGAATATCCAAACAAATGCCCGAGCGAGAGAAAAAAAAATTGGCGGATTTCATTATCAATAATTCTGGTCACCGCCAATTAATTCCACAAATTTGGAAGATTCACCGACAATTGGTTCAGCTAACAAAGTAGCCTAAGCCTTGTCCATCCGAACGATTTTGGGATAAAATGTTCCCAAAACATCCACTAAACTTTGCTGTGATTTCATTACATCGTGAATGTTCTTGTAAGCCATCGGCGCTTCGTCTCTACCCCCACCGATCAAGGTCACCTGTTGTTTTTTGAGGTGTTCTTTGAGTGCTGCGTTAGTGGTAGAATTCCTAGCCTTGGTTCTCGACATTTTCCGCCCTGCACCGTGAGAAGCGGAAGCTAGTGCTTGATCATTTCCTTTGCCTCGCACGATAAAGCCTGGCGCAGTCATTGACCCTGGAATAATACCCAGGACGCCTTTACCTGCGGGAGTAGCCCCTTTACGGTGAACGATGACTTTTTGCCCAGAGGACAAGGTCTCTTTCCACGCAAAATTATGGTGATTTTCAATCTTAAGCACCGCTTTTTCCCCCAGTGCCGTTGACATTCGCTGATGAATTTGATCATGACAAGCCGAGGCATAATCACCCGCCAAATTCATGGCTTGCCAATACTCCTCTCCTTCAGCCGAATCCAAATCTAACCATGCAAGGTGTTTGACTTGCTTCGGCAAAAGGCAGGTATTCATGGCAATCTGAGTATAGTGATTCGCAATGGCTGCCCCCATTCCTCTTGATCCTGAATGAGAAAGCAATGCCAAATATTCTCCCGCGGCTAATTCCAACGAAGGATCGGTAACTTTTACGATTCCCCACTCCACAAAATGATTTCCAGACCCCGAAGAACCAATCTGTCGGTACGCTTTATCTTTCAATTTCTTCACGAAAGGAATCGCTTGAAAAGTCGCTCGATCTAAAATTTCGTGGTCAATCGGCTGCCAGAAAACATCTCTTCCAAACTTTGAATTTTTTATCAAAATTTCCTTCAACCGGTAATGATCTTTCCCGATGGTACTTGCCGGTAAAGGATAAACGGAGAGACTCATTCTACAACCAATATCGACGCCTACACCGTAAGGAATCACCGCATTATTTGTTGCTAAAACACCGCCAATGGGCAAGCCATATCCCAAATGCGCATCGGGCATCAAGGCTGCCTGTACCGCGACGGGCAAACGACAAGCCCACTCCATTTGTTCTTGCGTCTGAGCTTCAATGAATTGACTACCAAAGGATTGCCAAGGCACTAAGTGCTCACTCAGCACTTGTTCCTGTCGTTGCTCAATCGTCGGTTGCACTAAGAGTTGAGCAAGTTGCCCAAAAACTTCGTGTGTTAAATAGTTTTGAGGTTGAGCAACCAGCTCATAAAGTAATTGCAGCGCGGTTGCTTTGTCTAACTTTCGATAATGACGTAGCATTAAATTCATTGCTAGCGCCATTGTTTTTTTATCTGGAAAATTAATTTTTTTTAAATCTTTTCCTCTTAATTTTAATTTCGCCATTATTGGATTGAAATGTTTAGTACACTCCAGATGGAGTGTTGCTTGAAAAATGTAATCCTAAAAATCAAAAAGCCTCTCCCGCACGACGGAAAAGGCTTTTTGATGATAAAGCGATTTATAATCAAAAGTACCGTTCCTAGGCGGAATCGTATAAACGGAATATGATCGTATTAACTTTGAACATCGTTATAAAATTTAGGAAGGTTTAGACCTTAGGTTTTTAAAATAAGGTAAGTAGCAAAGCACAATTAAATTACCACTAAATTGTGCTTTGCTGCTTATAGCTGATTCTATTTTTTTTTAACAAAAAAAACTACTTTGAACTACTTTGAGGCTTTTTGACAGAAAAGTTGTTGCTTTAGTTAATGATATTACAGATCGCTATGTAATCAATTATCGCTTATTTATACAAGTTGCTGGCAAGAATAGTTCCCGCCATTTTTGTTTTTTTTTTTATTATAAATAAAAAAACTGAAGAGTGGCATTTTAAAACAACTACAATGATTAAAATCACCTTCTAATAGACTGCTGCGTTGAAAAATTGGTTTTACCATTTAATTTTTGTATTTTTATTATAATTTGACGCCACAAGAAACTTCCTCCCTTAGTGCAGACGATCATAGCATAACTTGTAAACTAAGAGCGTCCTCTTTTCCTCCCAAACCAAAAGTTAATTTTTCATGTACAATAAGTAGAATACTTATTAGATAAGTAAATATTATAATTATATCAATAATTCTATTAATTTTACACCGTTACTTTTTGATGTTTAGTCGTCTATAATGTAGCGTTTAAGTTTAAAACTGTGATAATCAGCAATTTTGACTTTAATAAAAGAGAAATTGTTAACTAAACAGTAAAGCGCACAGCTAAATCCAATTAGAACCGTTTTTACAGTAATCCACAATACTGAAGCAAAATAAAACCGTAGATCATCAAAATTATTTTGATGATCTATGCCAACAGTAACTAGATAATAATTTGGAAGTCCTCAAGACTTACCATCAAGATTGTTATCTATCCAAAAACCTTAAAACCGAGATTAGTTTGATTGTTTATTACAGTATTGTAATAAACCTATCTTGTTTTATTGCGAAATTTTCTAATAAAAAAATATCATCATCTTACTTAAACTTAAACTTAAACTTACTTAAAAATTATAATTTCATGAAAAAACCGAACTCTACAAATTCAATGAAACTGTTATACAAATTCGGGCTGCTGCTCTGTTTTTGTTTTAGTATGTTTCATACTTCCCTTTCTGCTCAGCAGATGGTTCCTTTTCAGTGTGAACCAGCATTTTATCAGGTCATTTCTGGACAGCTGACCCAATTCAACCCTAATAACGGAGAATTTACGCCAATAGGACCAGTTAATGCAACCTATAATTCCATTGGTTACAACACGGAAGACAATTTCATCTACGGAATTGATGCCAGTACTAACAATTTGGTAAAAATTGATGCAAATGGTACGCGCTTTGACTTAGGTTCAATCGCAGGCTTACCGGCTCAAATCTACATTGTAGGTGATTTTGATTTATCTGGTAACCTTTATCTTTACAATAGCTTTATGCTATATAAGATTGACGTAGACGCTACCCCATTGACTGCAACTGCAGTTTCTGTCAATCGGTCTATTCAAGCAGATATGGCTTATAATGTAATCGATGAACATTTTTACAATACGAGTACGACCCTACTCAAAAAATTAAACCCAACAACTGGATTTGTATCAACAACGGCACTTACCGGACCGATCACCGGTGAATCAGGTGTGTTTGGTTCTTTTTGGTCTACCAATGATGGACAAATTTATGCGGCGAATAACGCCTCAGGAAATATTTATAAAATTGATCCAAATACAGCGATTTCAACTTTCTTTTCTAATGGAATCGTTACGAATAGTAATGATGGAGCAGGTTGCCCACTAGCAAGCGAGCCAGTTGGTAATGATTGTGCTAATTCCACCTTGGATGGAATCATTAATTCTACCGTTACTTCTTGTGATGTAAGTAATAATGGTACCGCTGTAATTAGTCCTTTCAACGGCGTTCCTCCTTATACTTACTTATGGAACGACCCAGCTGGTCAAACAACTAAAACAGCGACGGGTTTGGATGCGGGTGATTATACCGTCATCGTTACTGACGATGCAGGTTGTACTATCTCTCAAACCGTTGAAGTTGAATTATCGCAAGAAGGAATCTGGATTGATTTCGTGCGTACCGATGCTAGCTGTAATGTCAGCGACGGTTCTGTAGAGTTGGAGGTAACTTTGGGAACACCTCCTTATATCTTTCAGTGGAGCAACGGAGCTACAACAATCAACAATACAGATTTATCGCCAGGCGAATATTGTGTAACCGTTTCTGATCAAGCAGGTTGCGCAGTAAATCAATGCTTTACGATCTTCGAAGACGCTTTAGAAATCGAAGTTGGGGTAACAAACTCTACTTGCGAAGTCAGTAATGATGGAAAAGCAAGTGTTAATAATATTGAAAACGGACAATCTCCTTATAGCTTCCTTTGGGATGATGGTCAAACTTTTGTGGTTGCTTACGACTTAAGTGCTGGTCCTCACTCCGTAACGGTTACAGATGCAAATGGATGTACTGCCGTTGAAAACTTTGAGGTTGAATTGAGCCCAGAAGGCGTTTGGATTATGATCACAACGACTCCTACGGATTGTGGTGGTGCTTCTGGAACTGCTTACGCAGGTGCCATGTCGGGTGTTGAGCCTTACGTTTACCTTTGGGATGATGGTCAAACGACTCCTACGGCTACCGGACTTTCTGCAGGCGAGCACTGCGTAATGGTTACGGATGCTAATGGATGTTCTAATACAGAATGTGCTACAGTAGATTCTGATAATATATTAAATGTAACGGTATCTACAACCGACGTAGGCTGTAATACTGGCGCCGATGATGGTACCGCTAGTGCAACCGTTAATAATGGTAATAGTCCATTTACTTATATCTGGAGCAACGGCGAAACAACAGCAAGCATTGATGGCTTAGCTGCGGGTACTTATGAAGTAACGGTAGAAGACGTTAATGGATGTAGTGGTACTGCTTCTGGTACGGTTAATAGTACAACTCCTCCCAACGGTGGAGATATTGCTACCAATGATCCAACAACCATTTGTATTGATGGTAATCCAGATCCAATTAATGTAAGTTTAACGGGTGCAACGGGTACCAACTCTCAGTGGGTAATTACCGATGCTAATGGAGTAATTTTAGCCTTACCAGCAGGTCCTCCTTTCGATCTTGACGGTGCAGGTCCAGGCGTTTGCTTGATCTGGCACTTATCTTTCGAAGATGGTCTAATGGGTGCAATGGTCGGTAAT
>JBGCFY010000075.1:0-62536 GCA_045110315.1 Saprospiraceae bacterium | reverse complement strand
TTAGGTGCTAAAGATTCGAAAGATAAAAAATGAAAAATTCCGTGTGGAACGACAATTAAGTTTTGTGCTTTTGCTAATACAGGTTGAAGTGGTGCAATCAATAATTCATACAAATCCGTGAGTTGTGTAAGGTAATGTTTTGTCGTATTTTCTTGTAGCAAGATCGCATCAATATTTTTACCTCGTAGAGCTAATACTTTTTCGTTTAAATCTGCGGGCATTGGTATTTCAAAAGCTTGCAAATCATTTTTTGATAAAACAAAAGCAAAAATTTTACGCTGGCTGCAAAAGAATTCGAGTAGGGTAGTTTCTTGGGTAGGCATTTTTGCTTGTAAGGTTTCTAAAGCAATCTTAGTTGTAGCATACTTCAACTCGTAGTACTGAGGGTTTTCTTGTTCTAAGCTCTTGATCAGCTGACGGTATTCCCCTTTTAGTTTTAAAATTTCTTGTAATGAATTTGACGACTCTTTCCCTCGGCTTGCTGATTCGAGCGCATTGATTTTTTGTTCGAGCATTTTCATCGTTTTCAATTTTTCGGCGGGGATACTCGACTGTTCGAGGGCGTAGGCATCATTAACTGTTTGCCAAAGAATACTTGCTTTACTCTTTTCTGAAAACTGAAAAGCTTTATACAAAAAGCTTCCATCATTCGTCAAACGATACATCGCAAAAGCTTGTTCAACTGCTGCTTCGTAAACTTTTGCCGTACGATAGTTAAGGAATTTCTTTGCATCCGCAGACTGATAACTTTGTTTGAGATCATCAACTATACGAATAGCTAACTCAGAAGTTTTTAAGGCTTGTTCAAGGTCTGTCCGTTGCTCGTGACGTTCAAACTTTAACTGTAAAATATTAGCTTTTTTCTCTAGTAGAGAGAAACCTTTAGTCAAAACTTCGATTTGTTCTAAACTAGGATTAGCATAGTGATTCGAAGCGTCTATTTTAAAACCTGGTGCCATTATTTGCAATCCTTGGTCGATGGTCAATAAGGCTTTAGGAAAGTTTTCTTGTTGGAGGTAAACCCTAGCCATTCGTCGGTAAGTATCTGCCATTAAAGGTCGTGGAAGATAAGATCGTTGTTGTGCACGTGCTAATATTAAGCGATAGAATTTAAGTGCTTGGTCGTAATTATTTTGTTCTTCGTAAATAGCCGCCATATCAAAATATCCAGCAAGCACATAAGCATGTGTTGGGTCCATCATTTTTTCTTGAATAGCGTTGGATTTTTGAAATAATACCAAAGCTGTATCCAATTTATTCATACTAGCGTATACGCCTGCTAGTTCTGCGTAATTACCTGCAGTTTCTGGATGAAATTCTCCTAATGCTTTTTGGTCGATAAGCAAGCTCTTTTTTTTATGCACTAGGGCTGCTTCATAATTACCTTGGTTTTCGTAAATCGTACCTAAGTTCATGTAATATTTGGCAACACTTGGGTGTAAACTATCGTAATGTAAAAGTTTGATTTCGAGTGCTTGTTTCGTGTAAGCTAACGCACGCTCATATTCTCCCCGTCGGGTAAATAGCAACGCATAGTTACTATAGATCCGATACATATCTTTACTCTTCGGCTTTGAAGACTTTTGAAAACAATCAAATGCTTTTTGAAAATTTTGATCTGTAGCTCGGTAGTTACGTACTTTCAAGCTATTCAGGCCTTGGTTCATATACATCTTTCCAATCTCTGAACTTTGAGGACCGTATTTTTCTGCATAGATGGTAATGGCTTTTTCGTAGTAGCGATCTGATTTTTCAGGATCATACATTTGACTATAAGTATTTCCAAATAAGGTGTATAAATCAGTTATGGCTTCGCTATCCGGCGCTTCTATTTTCTCTGCGATTGCTAGGGCGCGTTCTAGGGCTGCAAGAGCGGGGGCATGGTTTCTCAACTTCATGTAAACCTTGCCTATGCGTTGATATGCTTTCTCGACTTGTACATGGTTTTCTCCGTAAATTTTTCGCCGTAAGGCTAAAGCAGATTTAAGTTTTTCGAGTGCTGCTGGATAGTTTCCGTCATAGTATAATTCTTTTCCTTCGTAGTACAAATCATCTGAAAGGATCGTATCATTCTGCGCTAGCAACGTGAAAGACAGGAGCCAGAATAGGCTTAGGAGGAGTATGTTTTTTTTTGAGTTGGCATTCATTGCGCTAGTGAATTTAGGGATCAGATTTGGAGCGGCATTTCGGAATTTCTACGGAAGATACGAAGTACGAAGAGGAGATGCAAACTAGATTCCTTTATCGCTTGAGAAGATTCATTAAATCCTTCTCCCATTTTCAATAACTTTTCGGCGTTCGCCAGTTCTCTGACTTTGTGAGTCTTCTTTTTTCAGGTCTTCCTTTTTGCAGCTCATTATAAGTAATAATAAAATAGCACCAAAGGTTATGCATTTCATTACTGTTTTCGTTATGAAGTTGTTGGTCTGCTTCCATATAGTGTTCGCTAGGGAAAGGTTACCCTCGGTATTATTTTATTTTTAAAAAAATCTCCACATTATATTATCTTTAAATCAGATTCTAGTATTTAAGTAGCAAGGCAAATTAAATCACTTATTGACTTGTGTGAATACTTAATTAAAAAAAAACCTTTTGAGGTAACCTTTTCTTCGCTTAGGATATATGATTATGATTAGTACGATAAGTTCTCTCGATCAACGACTTTTAGAAGGCCTTGCGAAAGCGGATAATGCGAGTATTCAGCAAGTGTACGATCTTGCTTTGCCGAGTATTATTCTATGGGTAAAAGAGAATAAGGGGAGCGAAGCTGATGCACGGGACATTTTCCAAGATGCGCTAATGGCTTTGTTTCGACAGTTGGAAACGAGGGAGTTAAAGTTGACTTGTACATTGAAAAGTTATCTCCGGATTATGTGCCGCAACTTATGGTTTAGTCGTTTGCGAAAAACGCAGCGCATACAATTGAGCCCGATGGAAGAGGAAGCGGGTATTGTCTTGGATCAAGATATTATTGCAAAACTAGAACAGACCGAAAAGGAAAAATTATTTTTTAAACATTTTGATTTGCTGGATGATAATTGTAAAAAAATTCTACGTGCTTTTTTTGATAAAGTACCTTTAAAAGCAATTGCCGTACAATTAGAGACAAGTGAAAATTATATTAAAAAGAGAAAATTTCTTTGTAAGGAAAAACTAGTGCGAACGATACAAGCGGATCATTTGTTTAAAGAAATGTAGTAATCCTTTTTTCAAAAAAAAGAAAAGGCTATGCGCCAATAAGTAGATTAATAGACTTACATCATGATATGACAGAAGAGCAAAAATATGAGTTAATTGAGCATTATCTAGCGGAGACCTTGAGTCAATCCGCGCGGGAGGATTTTGAACGACAATTGCAAACGGATGCCAGTTTGCAGGAGGCTTTGCATTTACACCAACAGGTAGCGACAACCTTTAAGGGAGAAAAAGTACATCAGTTTAGAGCCGCGTTGAAAGAAGTAGATCAGCACTGGCAAGCGCCAACATCGACGATCGCACCGAAAGCTAAGGTTTTCAACTTACGTAGCATTATGGCCATTGCCGCGACGGTTTTATTAGTCGTTTTTGCGTATCAAATTTTTATGCCTAGTACGTCTAATTCCCAAACAGATTTATTTGCTGCGAATTTTGAAAGTTATAAAATGGTACTCAACCAACGATCTGCAGATCAAAGGGACGAACTTAATGGCGACTTAGTACAAACAGCAGTGGCGGCGTACGAGCAAAAAGATTTTGCGCAAGCAGCGCTACAATTTAAACAACTGCAAAGCGAAAGCCCTCAAATTGTTGCTTTTCAATTTTACCATGCAATCGCCGAACTAGCCTTGAAAAATACGGCCGTTGCTATTCCACTGTTGGAAAATATTCGGCAGCAGCCACCACATCTTTTCATAGAACAAAGTCAATGGTATTTGGCACTAGCTTATTTGCAACAAGGAGAAAAGGAAAAAGCGCGTACCGCTTTGCGTGCGATCAAAGCAAAAGAATATCAGTACACCAAGGCACAAAAACTGTTGAAGACTTTGTAACCACTACAGAAGCAAGAATAAAAACGTATCTTTGCGGCATGTCTATGCTGATGAAAAATAAAAAAGAAATACTTCGCAAATTGAACATTGAGCGACTGAATCCAATGCAGGAAGAAGCTCAATTGGCGATTCAAAATTGTAAGGAAGTCGTTTTACTTTCTCCTACGGGAACGGGTAAAACTTTGGCTTTCCTTTTGCCCATCATTGCCGATTTAAGTCCGTCGGTCGACGAAGTACAATGTATCATTTTAGTGCCGTCCAGAGAACTTGCGATTCAAATTGAACAAGTGACTCGGGAAATGGG
Source organism: Saprospiraceae bacterium (assembly GCA_045110315.1). GTDB lineage: Bacteria > Bacteroidota > Bacteroidia > Chitinophagales > Saprospiraceae > CALFBG01. The sequence goes on along the minus strand of JBGCFY010000075.1, from coordinate 58,204 downwards.
TTCTGGCTATAAAACCAATGCTGTTTACGGAGGACGATCCGTTTTTAAAGATAAAATGGATTTGAAACACCGTCCTGCCATTTTGATTGGTACGCCGGGGCGAGTGGCGGATCATTTGCGACGAGAACGTTTTCCAACGAACGCGGTACGCACGCTGGTACTCGACGAATTTGACAAATCCCTCGAAATTGGTTTTGAAGAAGAAATGGAGGAAATTATTAGTGCTTTGCCACAGGTAGAGAAAAAAGTATTAACCTCTGCGACCCACGAAGTTACGATTCCTCGTTTTGTCGGTTTGCTCGATCCTGTTTACGTTGATTACTTGAAAGATAAAATTGCACAACTACAAGTCAAAAGTATCATTTCGCCCGAAAAGGATAAATTAAATACTTTGGTTGCAGCGCTTTGCCATTTAGGTAATAGCCCAGCTATTATCTTTTGTAATTTTAAAGATAGTATTAAACGAATTAGTGATTTTTTGACGGAAAACCACATTGAGCATGGTTGCTTTTTTGGTGGGATGGAACAGCAAGATCGAGAACGAGCGCTCATTAAGTTCCGCAATGGTACGCATCAATTGCTCGTTGCTACGGATTTGGCAGCGCGCGGCATTGATGTTCCTACCATCAAGTTTATCATTCATTATCACCTTCCCCATCGCGTCCAAGAATTTACCCACCGAAATGGAAGAACGGCGCGAATGCAGCAGGAAGGAACAGCATATATTTTGCAGTGGGAAGAAGAACGTTTACCCGATTTTATTCCAAACTTGGACGTAGAAATAATACAAGAAGCCCCCATTCCGAAAGCTTCCATTTGGCAAACTTTATTTATTTCGGGTGGTCGAAAAGATAAAATCTCTAAAGGCGATATCGTAGGTTTCTGTTGTAAACAAGGACAACTCGACCAAAAAGCGTTAGGGATAATTGAGCTTAAGCAAGATTGTGCTTTTGTGGCGGTACACCGATCCAAGGTGACGCAATTAATTCAACGACTTGATAATACGCGTTTGAAAAAGCGAAAAGTGCGGGTAAATTTGATCTAATTTTGAGATATTGAACTTCTTCTTTGAAATATGTGTTGTAATTAGTAACCACGATTAAGGTCTAGGCTATAGTCTACCTTAATTCTGGGTAAATTTGTGGTGGTCACCTTCTACTTAAGCAGTATTTTGCAACGAAAACGATAGATTACGATAAAAATTATATACTACTAGTAACCAAACAAGTAGATCTAAAAATCGTGATTTTGGATTAAAGTACGTACATTTGCAGGTACTAGTTGTTGGAGTTACTTAGCGTGAGCGTTTTTGTATAGATGTTTACCACAAAATTTCATCTCCGGTAAATATTTTTAAAACTTAAAACGCATATATGTCGAAATCACAAGAATCCTATAATAAAAAAGAAAAAGAAAAAAAACGCAGAAAGAAGAAACTTGACAAACTAGAACGCAGAGAGCAACGTAAATTAGAGAAAGAGCAAGGTGGTAAAAAGACCTTCGAAGATATGCTTGCTTATGTAGATGAAAATGGTAATCTCTCCAGTACTCCCCCCGATCCGACTAAAAAAATCAAAGTTAAATTAGAAGATATTGTTATTGGTGTTTCTCCAATGGATGATAATCCCGTCGATACTGTTCGTAACGGCCAAGTCAAATTTTTCAACGAAGAAAAAGGCTACGGTTTTATTATTGATAATGATACTAAGGAAAGTATTTTTGTACACGCTAACAACCTCAGCCAAGCCATCAAAGAAAGAGATATGGTAAGCTTTGAGATTGAAATGGGACCTAAAGGACCAAACGCGATCAATGTCCAATTGACTTAACGTCCAAATCTGAATTTTTAATTTAGTTTTTACAGCGATACACAACAGTGATAAGATTGATTGCTTTATATTAGGTCAAGCATTGCCTGTTTAGTCCTGTGTTATTCAATTCCTTTGATATCACTGTTAATCATTTTTTCTCGATACTCTGACGGGAGCATTCCATATTGTTTTTTGAATGCATCTCTAAAGTATTGCAGATCACTAAATCCAACTTTGTAAGTAACTTCGGCAATGCGTAATTTCGTTTGCCGCAGTAACTGCGCTGCTCGTTTTAAGCGAACGACTCGAATCATTTCGTTTGCAGACATCCCAAATAAACTCTTTAATTTTCGATACAATTGACTCTTGCTGATGCCTAGTGTCTTGCACATATCGTCAACTTTAAAATCTGTATTGCTCATATTCGCCTCCACTACTTCAACGATATCTTTAAGAAATTGCTCATCTAACTTGGTGTGTGGCATTACCTTAGGATCAAGGTCAACGGTTTGCTTATTGAAAATTTTGCGTTTATACTGCTTCCGCGAATTCAATAAATTTTGAATCCGCATTTCTAATAATTTTGGATTAAACGGTTTAGTTAAGTAACTATCTACACCTGCTAAAAAACCTTCTTCGACACTTTCCTCCGAAGACTTGACGGTCAACATGATGACAAAGATTTGACTGGTCAATGTATTTTCCTTAATTTTTTTGCTCAATTGATAACCATCCGCATCGGGCATTACGGCATCCGTGATAATGACATCTGGAATATATTGCACTGCCAATTGATACGCTTCTTCTCCATTGGACGCCTTCAGTACCATATATTTTGGACTCAAGAAAGTACTGATGAACGTTCGGAGATCATCATTATCATCAACTACCAAAATAATATCTTTCTCACTATTGGTCGTTTGTAAGGTTTCGTTGGACTTGATAGGTTCTTCTAGCTTTGCATAAAGCGAATTTAAAGCTACCAAAGACTCGCTACTATTACTATAGCCGTATTTAATATTCGATATCCGAATCTCCTCTTCTCGCAAGTGCGCTTTTCCTTTTGGTAAAATAATTGTAAAAACAGTCGGCATTCCTGGCAAACTACTTACACTAATCGTACCGCCATGCAACTCAACTAACTGCTTGGATAAGGACAATCCGATACCGGTACTACTTGAAGCCATAGTTTCTCGAGACTTGTAAAACCGTTGGAAGATCAACTCTTGTTCTTCTAGGTTGATTCCTTTTCCGGTATCACTAATTTTGATGGCAACTTCCTTATCATGGTCTTCTACGTTGATCGTTACTCTACCATATTTGGGTGTGAATTTAAACGCATTAGATAAAATATTGACAAAGACTTTTTCAATTTTATCCTTTTCAAAAAAGACCGGTATCTCTTGGTCAGGAATGTTAATCTCAAAATTGATAAATTGCTTATCCGCGTAATTACTAAAATTAATCGTTACCTGCTTTAGGAAATTGCCGATATCTTCTTCTGAAGCTTGGAGTTTCATAAAGCCCGATTCGACCATAGATAAATCTAGAATTTGACTAATTAACCGAAGAAGCCGCTCGGCATTCCTCATCATGATATTGTAGATTTTCTTTTCTCCTTCCTTAACCGCAGATTTACTTTGTAAGTTTTGCAGCGGACTCATGATCAAGGTCAGCGGTGTTTTGAATTCGTGGGAAATATTAGCAAAAAATTGTGCCTTCAATTGATTTACCTCTTGCATCTTAGCCAATTCTACTTGTTCCAGTTGTAGCTCACTCCGCAATCGTTCCCGCGCAATAATACTTCTTCTAGACCAAATCAGCAAGGCGATAAAACTTGTCAAATAAACTAGATAAGCCAAGCCTGTTGCATACCAAGGTTTTTTAATATGGATAAAAACTTGAGCACCTTCTTCGTTCCAAAGACCATCATTATTAGACGCTTTGACTTTAAAAATATACTTCCCGGGAGGTACATTCCTGTACTGAGCAATCCGATCGTTTCCAACCCAACGCCAATGATCATCATAATTTTCTAATTGATATTGGTATTTATTTTTTGAAGATTGGATATAACTAATCGCAGCGAATTCAAAAGAAAAATCATTTTCATCGTAGCGCAAAGCTATTTTTTGATCATTAAAAACACTTTTAGAATCTGTGGCATCAGGACTTGGATATTGTTTGTTGGAAATGTCAACTTTCGTAATGTATACTTCGGGGAGATCTGGATTAATTGCTAAGTTGGCAGGATTAAAAGTACTAAATCCACTCGTTCCACCGAAATAGATTTGTCCATTTTTAGCCTTGAAGGAAGACGATTTATAAAAACCACCTTGAGGTAATCCGTCAGCATTGGTAAAAACTTTTATACTTTTGCTGTCAGGATCTAATACATTTAATTCTCCGTTTGTACTCATCCATATTTTCCCAAAACTATCTTCTTGTACAGCGTAAATCATATTACTAGAAAGACCATTCTTTTTAGTGTAAGTAATAATAGAATCCGTCTGCGTATCAATACAAAAAAGTCCTCTGGATGTTCCTGCCCACATTCTTTCTTTAGAGTCTAAGAAAAGGCCGTTGATGATTATTCCTTTCGTATCACCTGATTGTTCGCCGGAAAGAAAAATTTTTGAATCAATAATTTCTAAATCCTCATTGATGGTAATTCTTTGGAGACCACTTTCCTCGGCACCGATCCAAATTCTCCCTTCGTTATCATCGGCAATAGTGCGTATTTTGGTGCTAACTATTTTTCGGTTTTCAGTGGTTGTGTTGAAGGTAACGTAGTGTTTGGTTTCGGGGTCATAAACATCAAGTCCTGCTCGAAATGCAATTGTCCAAATTCTTCCTTTTTGGTCTTCTAAGATTGCATAAATATCGTTTCCTGAAATTGTATTTTCGACTTGCTCTTGGTGGAGAATCTGTTTAAATTCACTTTCCCCTCGATACCGTACGTTCAAGCCACCGTTCCAAGTTCCCACCCAAAGATTTTCTTCTCGATCTAGCAAAATTGCCACGACTTCATTACTGCTCAACTTTTTATTTTTTGCAGCTTTTTGATAAACTTCCCAAGTGTTATTTTTTTGATCGATATAGCTCAGTCCACCACCGTCAGAACCCACCCAGAGATTACCATTTTTATCTTCTGCAAAGGCACTAACCAATTCGAAGCTGTACATTCGATTACCTTCCGACATTTGCCGCACATGTTGAATTTTTTGTACAAGTGGATCCAGTTTACTCATCCCTTTCAAGAAAGTACCAAACCATAAGATTCCATCTTTATCTTCAAAAATTGACCAAATAGAATTGCTCGTGAGGCTTTGATTATCTAGTGGATTATGTTTAAATATATCGATTTTTCCACTGCGCAAATCTACCCTCAAAAGACCACTATTTTCCGTACCAACCCAGAGCATATCTCCTTGTTCGACGATGGAGAGAATAATCGAAGTATTCAGTATTTCCCAGAGTGGAGTTCCAATAGAATAATTAAAAGAAAAGGTAACTTGCCCAGTTACATCTCGCGATACTTGTCGAATGCCTTGATCGGTGCCCAACCAAAACCTACCCGATTTTCCATTGTGCATACTCCTAATAGTATTACTAGGAATAGAATTACGGTCTTTATTAACCTCAAAGTATTGTATCACACCAGTATCTTTGTTAATACAATATAACCCTTCTCCAAAAGTTCCCACCCAAGTATTTCCACTATGATCTTCACTAATTGCAGTGATATAAGTTGGAGGAATGCCTTTGTTATTTTTGAGATTAGTATATTGGGCATAGCGGTCTAGCTTAGGATTGTAAACAAGTAAGCCACCTTTTTCTGTGCCTACCCAGATTATACTATCTCTATCCTGATACAAAACGGTAACGTAGTCATCATGATAAGCTTTACTTCCAAATATTCCCGAAAAATGAGTGAAGGTATCTTTATCGACATCGTAAGTATTCACCCCACCACCATAAGTACCAATCCAGATTTTCCCATTGTGATCCGTTAGTAAACATTCAATCGTATTACCTTGAAAAGAAAGTGAATCGTGATGAATATCTTCGTATACTTTAAAGTTGATACCGTCATAACGATTTAACCCATACTGTGTACCAATCCAAATAAAACCGTAATCGTCTTGTGTAAATGAGCTTATTGTATTTTGCGATAAGCCTTTTGAAATATTTTGAAAGACGATGCTATTAGCCGATTGGCTATAAGTTTCTACTGATAAAATCAGTAAGATAAACAGGCTTATATGTTGGAGTTGTTCTCTCAAATTTAAAAGATATTATGCAAATCAAATAAGTACATGATAAAACTTGCCCTTCGTGGAGTAAATTTTAACTAAGAAGTTATAAAACCGTAGCGGAAACTTAAGTCTTTTTATCTAACCTTGTTAGACTGAAATCGTCACGATGAAGTTGTTTGAAACGCTAGCCATTGTTTACGGTTACGAATTTAGTTCAGCAACAGACATCAGGTATTTTCGATTACGATAGTTCGATGCAATTCAACTTATCCAAAGTCAAAATGCAAATTCTAAATCTGATTTATTAAACATAGAAGCGTTAATCTTCTAGTCTGATAAACAACTGAAAATAGTAGATAAAGTTTAGCGTGAGATGTACTTGCACTTTCCCATGATGCTGATATAAGAACTTTTATTAGCCCTAGAAACCATTGTTTTTGATCACGTTTGTCAACCACTGCGCAGAAGACTTGGGCGTTCGTTCTAAGGTATCAAAGTCAACGTAATGAAGTCCAAAACGTTTGTCATAACCAGATGCCCATTCAAAGTTGTCCATCAAAGACCATGCAAAATATGCACTTAAATTTACTCCTTTTTTCGTTACTTTGTAACATTCCTCCAAATAAGTTTGATAATATTTAATTCGCTGGGGATCATCCACCTTGCCTTGCACGAATACATCATTGAAAGCGCCACCATTTTCAGTAATTACAATTTCGGGACGATCGTAGCGAGCATCAATCCACGTTAATAATTTACTACAGCCCCAAGGAACAATGCTCCACTGCATTGCCGTTTGTTCCCAACTAGGATCAACCGATAAGTTAACGTTTTGATCTTCCGATAAACCACCATTTCCATAAACACTCGCAGCCATTGTTTTTCCGTCCGCATCTGCTGCGTACATCGTTGTGTAATGGTTCAATCCAAAAAAATCGGAGGAGCCTTTGAGCAATTCGAGCTCTGCGGGAGTAAAGTTAGGTAGTCGATCTCCTACGCGCTCAATCATCGTTTCTGGATAAGTTCCTTTATAGATTGGATCAGCAAACCATCCTAGAAAAAACTCCAAGGCTCGTTCTGCGGCAGCTTTATCTTTCGGTGTGTCGGTCAGTGGTTCTCGCCAATCGCAATTATTTGTAATTCCAATACGCCCTTTTTGCACTGGCTCGTATTTTTGCCGATAGATATTGACTGCTTTAGCGTGTGCCTTTAATAAATTATGTCCAGCAAGATAGGGTTCTGAATTAGAAATTCTTCCCGGTGCAAAAACACCTTGTCCGTACCCTAACATGGCGACGACCCAAGCTTCGTTGATCGTAATCCAGTTTTTGACTCGATCTCCGAAGTATTCAAAACAAATAACGGCATAGTTTGCAAAGTGATCAACTGTCGCTTCGCCCAACCAGCCATCATCTTCGAACTGTAAGGCCAAGGGCAAATCCCAATGATAAAGCGTCACCCAAGGTTCAATACCTTGTGCCAGTAACTGGTCAATTAAGTTTTGATAAAACTGAATGCCCGCTAGATTAATTTCCCCTTTCCCTTTCGGTAAAATTCTAGCCCATGCGATCGAAAAGCGATACGCTTTTAAACCCATTGCTTTCATCAACGCGATATCTTCTTCCAATTTATGATAATGGTCACAAGCCAAATTCCCCGTATCTCCTGCATGTACTTTGCCCGGAATTTGACAAAAAGCATCCCAGATAGAAGGTCCCTTTCCATCTTTATTCCAAGCGCCTTCTATTTGATAAGAAGACGTTGCGGAGCCCCACACAAAACCTTTTGGAAACTGTATCATATTTATATTGTTTTAGGTAATTGATCGTACCATGTTTTTTTCAAGATCAGCGTACAAACAAAGGCAACACCCAAAGCAATAAAAAGAGGCACTGTTTCGAGTAACACCAAGTAAATCGGAAAAATGACTAACGAAGTTTGCCAAATGACACCGACGACTACGTTAAACATATCTCTTTTGAAATGAGTATTGCGTTCAAAGTTAGGATCTTCTGCGACTACTTTGTCATGAATCGGCTTCCAGAATCCCCATGGTTTCACCGTTTTATAGAATTTTTTTAGTACTTCTTCTTCTACGGGAGGCGCAGTATAAGTACCAACGATACAACCAATAACTGCGAGTAGCAACATTAACGGAAAGGTGTATAAATCCAAGACGTTATCAAATATAAATCTAAAGGATAAGGCAGGCACTAATCCACCAACCATTCCCCAGAAAAAACCATTTCCATTGAATCGCCACCAATACCATTTTAGCACATTTGCCGCCACGTAGCTCCCGTATAATCCCGAAACAATCCATTGTAGAATATCATTAACATCACTTGCATAAAATCCTAAAAGAATGCTAATGACAACCATTGTCAGTCCTGCAACGTAGTTGATCGTTCTGATTTCCGTGTTTTTAGCTTCTGGTTTGATGTATTTTAAATAAATATCATTGACGATATATGCTTGTGTCGCATTTAAAGTACCGGCAAAGGTTGACATAAAAGCAGCGAGTAAACCTGCTAATAGTAAACCTAAGAAACCAACGGGGACAAACTCATTGATTGCCGAGGGAAGAATTTGTTCGAAATCAATTTCACCACCTACAATCAAGTCTAATTTATTATAATATACAATTGCCAATACTCCAAACCCTGCAATCATTAAATACCGAATGGGCATTAAGATAAAACTTACGAAGCCACTCATTAAGGCTGCTTCTCTCGGAGAACGAGTAGAAAGAATTTTCTGCATATCGTACGTTGGAGCAGGTCCCGCTAGACTTACCAGAACCCCTTTGAAAACCATCATCATAAAAAAGATTCCAAATAGACCAAAGCCGTCACTTTCGATTTTTTGATTGGCTTCCGCTACAATATTACTCCAGTCAATCTCTAAATGCATCCCAAAAAAAGGCGTCAGCCAACCATCTGGCACCAAAAATTCTTGCGAAGTCACGGCATTCATTGCCAGAACGGCAATCACAATACTGGAAATTGCCATCAAGATATACTGTATTAAATCAGTCCATACGATACTCATCATTCCCCCTAATAAGGAATAAAAAACGGCGAAACAAGTCAAAATAATACCGTAAAAATGAGGAACGTAAGCCGCTTCTACGGTAAAGGGAACAAAATCCGCCATCAACTCCCAAGGCAAAAAGATTTCAATAAATTTACCAACACCAATAAAACCGTAAGCTAAATAGCCCAGTCCCATGATAATGGCAAAAAGAACAATAATTCCGTGAGAGAGTCGCGCACTTTTATGGGTACCAAATCGAGTACTAATCCATTCCGCACCCGTCGTCACATTGGAGCGCCTTAGCCACATTGACAAAAAGACCATTAAGAAAATCTGATTGAAAACAGGCCACAACCAAGGAATCCAAGCACTTTTTAATCCGTAGACAAATAGTAGTGTTACCAACCACATTGTCCCCGAGATATCAAACATCCCTGAAGCGTTGGATAAGCCTAATAGATACCAAGGAATATTATTTCCACCTAGCAGGTAGGTGTTTTTATTTTCCTCTGCTTTCTTTTTGAGTAGCAGTCCGATTAGTACTGTAATCAATAGATAAGCTATGATAATACCAATGTCTATAGCGTTGAGTTTCATCCGTACTTTTTTTGATTATAGGTCTTATTTAACGGTAATGGATTTAAAATACCCTATTGAGGGTTTCGAAATAAAAACTTGCAAATACCCATTTTTTGGAATTAAATCTTAAAAATCGACAATTTTACCCGCTTTTTTTTGGCGTTTCCTAATAATGAATCATTTACCTTCCTAGTTTGGAACAAATGCCATCCTTCCTTTTAGCTAGCTCACCATAATTTTACTACTGTAAAAAATTCATTAAATTTTAAATGCAAAACATATGATCAAGTCTTTACTAATGGGTACAAGTCGTTTTCTGGGCTTACTCATTCTACTCTTTTTATCCGTGCAATTAACCGCACAACAAACGATTACTGGTAAGATCGTGGACGAAGAAGGCGTGGAATTAATCGGGGTATCTATTCTAGCCCAAGGAACCGGTATTGGAACAGCATCCGAACCAGATGGTACCTATCGAATCAATGTTCCTTCAGGAGTTAATATTTTAGTATTCTCCTACACGGGATATGTCTCTCAAGAAATTGACATTACTGGAAAAAGTAGTCTAGATGTAGTGCTAGCTTCCGACACTGAAATCTTAGAAGAAGTCGTTGTCGTTGGATATGGTCGACAAAAGAAAAGTGTGGTTACAGGAGCAATTTCTAGTATTAAAATGGATGAAATCCAAAATTTATCCGCAGGACAAGTACAGTCTGCCATCCAAGGAAGAGTGGCCGGAATCTCTATTTTACCAACTTCGGGATCACCGGGAGCAGGCTTTAAAGTAAGAGTAAGAGGTACAGGTTCTAATGGAAATGCAGATCCGTTGTATATCGTAGATGGTATGCGAACACGAGATATTTCCTTTATTACTGCCGAAGAAATTGAATCTATGGAAGTTTTGAAAGATGCTGCTTCCGCTGCGATCTACGGATCAGAAGGTGGAAATGGTGTTGTGATTGTCACAACTAAGACGGGAGGTTCCAAAAATGCAGGTTTTACCTATTCTGCTCAGTATGGTACACAAAGATATAATGGAAACTTAGATTTAATGTCTGCGGATCAACACGCAGAATATATGGTAGAAGCAGGAATCGGAGGTCGAACACCGGAGGACGTCACCAATAACACCGATTGGTTGGATGAAGTGTTCGAATCTGCAACCTTACAAAGACACGCCCTTTCTTTTGAAGGAGGAGACGAAAAACTCAGCTATTTTCTTAATGGTTCCTTTTTCAACCAAAACGGTATCGTAGTTGGTGATCGAGATAACTTCAAACGATATAGTATTCGAGCTAACATTACCAACCAAGTAAAGCCCTGGCTGAAGTTAGGTGCTAGAATTAACTATGCCCACAGCCAACGAAAAGGAATCTCTGAAGACAATGAGTTTGGTGGTATTCTTTCCAATTCAATTCTAATGGACCCTAATACACCCGTTACTTATTCGGGAGAAACACCACAGTTTGTACAAGACTTAGCTGCTAGTGGTGCGGATTTACTAAGAGATGATAACAATAATCTTTACGGTTTGTCAGAGTTTGTTGCGGGAGAAATTTTTAATCCAATTGCAGCACTTACTTTAGATAATGGACAAGGCTCAACCAATGATCGAATCATCGGTTCTGTTTTTGCGGAAGCTCAAATCATCGACGGTTTGAAAGTTACGACTCGTTTTGGAGTAGATAATGATTTTGGTAATTTCCACCTTTGGACTCCTTCTTTTTACTTCACTGGTACGCGACAAAGCAATGCCGCAACGGTCATTCAAAATCAATTCCGTTCTACTCGATGGCAGTGGGAAAATTATGTTACCTATGAAAAAGACTTTGGCAAGCACACTATTTCTGGATTAGTAGGAACCTCTCTTTTTAGCAACGACGTTATTTTTGTCAATGCTTCTGGTACGGGCTTAATTAAAGAAAATGATGCTTTTGGATTTTTAAACTCAGTACAACCCGGTGTTGAATTTACAACTGCCGGTGGTGGTGCAGCACAGAATACTTTATCTTCTGTTTTCGGAAGAATTTCTTACGACTTTGCAGATAAGTACTTATTAAGTGTAACCTTGAGAAGAGACGGGTCTTCACTTTTAGCGGACGGTCAACAATGGGGAACATTTCCGTCTGTTTCTACAGGATGGGTAATGTCTAAAGAAGACTTTTTCCCTACCAGCAAAGTATTTAACTTTGCTAAGCTTAGAGTAAGTTGGGGACAAAACGGTAGTTTATCGAACCTTTCTCCTGGTGCTTGGCGTTCTGCCATCGGTTTTGGTGGTGCCTATCCTGATGCCGACGGAAACTTACAAGTAACTGCAAGTCCAACTATTCTTTCTAACCCAGAATTAACTTGGGAAACTAGTGAGCAGATTGATATTGGATTAGATTTGGGCTTCTTTGAAGATCGCTTAAGCGTAACCTTCGATTATTTCAACAAAAAGACAAAAGATTTGTTAATTACAGGTATCATTCCTTCTTTCGTAGGAAATGCTGCACCAACAGTTAACCTCGGAGATATTTCTAACCGTGGTTTTGAAATTGAAGTTGCCTATCGAAACAGAATTGGAGAATTTGGCTATGATATTGCAGCTAATTTTACGAAGCTAACGAATGAAGTAACTGCTTTAGATGAAAATCTTGACTTTGCGGGTGGTACACAAGTTGGTGTAGGTTGGACAGCAACGGCTTTCGAACAAGGTTTACCAGCTTGGTATTTTAGAGGATACAAAACGGATGGTATTTTACAAAGCGAAGCGGAAGCAGCGGCTTACGCCAATCAATTTGGATTATTGGATACCGATGGTAATCCTACCGTCCAAGCAGGTGATCCTAGAGTAATTGACACCAATGAGGATAATACGATTACACCGGACGATCAAACGTTTATTGGTAGTCCGCATCCTGACGCACTTTACGGATTGAGATTAGGTTTAGATTATAAAGGTTTTGATTTTACTTTCTTTATTCAAGGCGTATCCGGTAATGACATTCTTTTAGGATACAACCGAACGGATCGAGCGACGTCAAACAAGCCTGATTTTTTCTACACGGACCGATGGACAGAAGGCAGTGGCAATAACGATTTTTTCCGTGCTAACGGAGATAATGCCCTAGCTTACAACAGTGACTATATGGTATTTGATGGTTCTTATGCAAGAATTAAGCAAATCCAGCTTGGCTATAATTTCTCTTCTAAGTTATTGACATTTGCACGACAAGGAAGAGTATACGTTTCTTTAGAAGATATCGCTACTTTTACAAATTACAAAGGTTTAGACCCTGAAACGGGTAGTAACAATGATCAAAGTATTGGAATTGATCGTGGGGTATATCCATTGCCTGCTAAGATTCTATTTGGTCTTTCTATTTCGTTGTAATTCCTTAAAATTCATTATATCGTTTTTCTTAGGTTTAGGATGTTACGAACTGCTTTCGAAGTATCCGAAACTTAAGCCAACAGAAAAAATTTTATACACATGAAAAATTCAATATTAAAATTCTTTGGCGCCGTGCTACTCGTGACGAGCGTCTATGCATGTTCTGATTTTCTGAATGTAGAAGTAAACAACCAATTATCTATTGAAGAATTTTACGCTACGGACGAAGATGCAGATCAGGCGGTACTCGCTGCTTATGATATCTTGCAGTGGCACCAAAATGTTTGGGGATCGGGTTGGTCTAGTCCTTACATGGTAAAAACACTTCCTTCTGACGAAGGACAAGCAGGAGGCGCCAACGCAGGTGACCAACCAAACTACGTCGCTTTAGATCGTTTTACTTTCGATGCTACCAATGCACCGATAGAAGCTACTTGGGCGGTAAACTATTATGGTATCTATCGTTGTAACTTAGTCATCAATAATGTTGAAGGAGACTCTGACTTGAAGAAAAGAGTTGTTGCGGAAGCTAAAGGATTAAGAGCCTACTACTACTCAGAATTAGTTACTTTGTTTGGTGACGTGCCTTTGATTTTAAAAGAACTAGCACCAAGTGAATACAATCAATCTAGAACGGCAAAAGCACAAGTGTATAGCCAGATTGAAAAAGATTTATCGGATGCGATTGCAGCACTTCCAGTAAAGAGTGCTTATAGTGCTTCAGATAAGTTTAGAGTATCAAAAGGTACTGCTCAGGCTTTGTTAGGAAAAATACTTTTGTACCAAGAAAAATACGGCGATGCAGCGATTGTTTTAGACAATTTGATTCAATCTATGGAATATGACTTAGAGCCAGATTTCGCCAAAGTATTTTCTGAAGATGGTGAGCTTGGAATGGAGTCTGTTTTTGAAGTCGTATACATTACTACTGCGGGTTATGATTGGGGCGCAAACGGTTATCCTTGGGGTGCTTCCGCAGAATCTAACGTTCATATTCAATTAATGGGCGCAAGAGAAGGAGTTTTCAGTGGTGTTGACTCACTCAACAATGGCTGGGGATTCAACTATCCTTCTCCCAAATTATGGAATGCTTTCATTGCTGCTGGAGACGAAGTACGGAGAAAAGAAACTTTAATGTCTGAAGAAGAATACATCGCAGGCGGTGGAACCGTTTCTGATCCAACTACTTTTGACTACGAAGGTTATATCAGAAGAAAATATGGTTCTTACAGCACAGAAGGAAGCGACGGCGTTTTTCAATTAAACTACGGTACCAACTGGAGATTAATTCGCTATGCTGACGTATTATTAATGGCTGCGGAAGCTCACCACAAATCAGGAGACGACGGTTCTGCAAGAACAGAGTTGAACAAAGTTCGTTTAAGAGCAGGATTAGATGATGTTACGGCTTCTGGAAATGATTTATTCAATGCTATCGTAAATGAGCGTCAATTAGAATTGGCATTCGAAGGACATCGTTACCTAGATCTCATTCGATGGGGAAAAGCAGGAGATGAAATTTCAAATTTCCAAACTGGAAAGCATGAATTACTTCCCGTTCCACAAAATGAATTATTAACGGCTCCTAACATGAGCCAAAATACCGGATATTAATACTAATTCCGTACAGGTCGTTTCGGGTCGGTTTATACCTAGGTAACTAACCCGCCCGAAATAGTCCTGCTTTAAAGAATTAGAAAGCCATTAAAGAGACTAAAAGCAAAAGCATTACAACACCCAATTTTTTCAACTCGCTTTTAGCGTATGTTTCGTAAAGTTTTCTAACTTCATAAAAGTTAGTTTTAAGAGGGGAATTTTATCCCCTCTTTTTTTTAATCTTTTTTTAGCACCTTCCTTCCTGTTATGTATCAATCAGCTAAACTTACTTCAGAAAACGCTTCTTACAAATTTAGAATATTTTGGTTCGCTTCCTGCGTGCTAATTTTATGCTTTACCGCCTGCCGACCCACACCAACAAAAAAATCATCAAATATTTTTCAAACGCTCTCTCCGCTTGAATCTGGTATCGATTTTAATAATGCCTTAGTGATTAACGATAGTATGAACTTTTTTTCTTACGGTTATTTCTACATGGGTGGCGGCGTCGCCATCGGAGATTTTAACCAAGATGGCCTGAAAGATATTTACTTCACTGGAAATATGGTAGATAATAAACTATACCTCAACAAGGGCAATCTACAATTCCAAGATATTACAACTACCGCAAAAGTTGCGGCGGACAATCGTTGGGTCACTGGATGCTCCGTCGTAGATATCAACAACGATGGTTGGGATGATATCTCCGTTTCCGTTGCTGGGAAATGGACCAATCGTAAAAATATTATTTTTGTTAACCAAGGGTTAAATCAGGACGGCATTCCCACTTTTGAAGACCAAGCAACAGCTCTCGGATTGGCCGATGAAGGAGGTTCTATTCAAACTACTTTTTTGGATTACGACAACGACGGAGATTTGGATGTCTTTGTCGCTAATTATGAAATTACCCCTTTCAATGCAATCTCTAAAGATTATAAAAAACTAATTGATAATGTTAGTTGGTCAGCGTCCGATCATTTGTATCGCAACAATGGAGACCAAACTTTTACCGACGTTACCGAAGCTGCCAATTTACTCAATTACAGTTTAACCGTCGGCGTCGCCACCAGTGATTTCAACAACGATGGTTTTACCGATATCTATCTATCCAATGATTTTCATTCTCCCGATTATTTCTACCTTAATAATGGGGACGGAACCTTTAGGGAAATTAGCAAAGAAAGTTTACAACATACCGCATTTTATGGCATGGGCATTGACGTTGCCGATTATAATAATGATGGTTATTTAGATTTTATGCAAACGGATATGGCTGCCGCTGACAACTTTCGTTCAAAGTCTAACATGGCAAGTATGAACATTGAAAGTTTTTGGAACGTCGTCGATTATGGTTTCCATTACCAGTATATGTTTAACAGTTTACAAACAGCACAAGGTGTTAAACCTGATGGCGTTCCTTTCTATTCCGAAACGGCGAAACTTTCTAAACTAGATAAAACAGATTGGAGTTGGGCTTGTCTTTTTGCCGATTATGACAATGATGGTTTTAAAGATTTATACATTACAAATGGTACGCGTCGTGACATCAACAATCGCGATTTTTTTAAATGGCTCGAACGTGTTGACGTCAGTTTAAAAATAAAATACAAAGAACTTTCCATCCACGACTTAACAAATAAAATGCCTTATAAAAAAATGGATAATCTCATTTTTAAAAATGAAAAAGGACAAAAATTTTCTCCTGCCAATCAGGACTGGGGATTACACTACGAAGGTTTTTCTAATGGTGCCGCTTATGCCGACTTAGATAACGATGGAGATTTAGAAATTATCATTAATAATATTGATTCAACAGCGGCTATTTTCAAAAACTTAAGTGTAGAACAAAACAAGGGGCATTTCCTACAAGTGCAACTAAACGGTCCAGCTAAAAACCCAACGGGCTTAGGCACAAAAGTACGTTTATCCTACCAAGGTCAACAACAATATTTAGAGCAAAATACAATTCGAGGTTACGAATCTTCCGTCGATCAAAAATTACATTTTGGACTGGGAAGCATTACGCAGGTTGAAAAAATAGAGATAACTTGGCCCGATGGCAAACAACAAATTTTAAATAATATTGCTGCCGATCAATTGCTAATTGTAGACTATCAAGCAGCCAACCAACAAGCGCAGGCAGTTACAAAACCAGCTCCCATCTTTCACGCAACAACCAGAAAAATAAACTCCGCTCATCAAGAAAATGGGTATGATGATTTTAAACGAGAAATTCTATTACCACACAAAATGTCAGCTTTTGGACCAGCGCTCGCAACGGGTGATGTAAACCAAGATGGAATCGAAGATGTTTTCTTAGGTGCCGCAAAAGGAAAATCTCCGCGCTTATATTTAGGTTCGCCTACAGACGGAACCTACCAAGATAGTGTGCTGCTCGACGGAGAAGAGCACGAAGATGTTGACGCAATTTTTTTCGATGCCGATGGAGATCAAGACCTAGATTTGTACGTTGTCTCCGGTGGAAACGAAGCAGAGGTTAATGATCCTTATTATCAAGATCGTTTATACCAAAACGACGGTGCTGGAAACTTTACTTTATTACAAAATGCAATTCCCAATTTTACTTATAGTGGTAGTGTCGTCATCGCCGCGGACTACGATCAAGATGGTGACCAAGATTTATTTGTAGGCAGTCGTCAGCTTCCAGGAAAATATCCGAACCCTGCAACGAGTGTTTTACTAGAAAATAAAAGTACTGCGAATAAAATAAGTTTTGTTTTTGCCGCAGCGGAACGACAAGCAGCTTTAAAAAATATTGGAATGGTCACCGATGCCATTTGGGATGATTTTGATCAAGACCAAGATTTGGACTTAGTACTCGTTGGGGAATGGATGCCCGTTACTTTTTTAGAAAACGAACAACTTGTTTTTACTAAAAAAGAAGTTCAAGATTTTGAGGCAAGCACAATTGGCTGGTGGAATACCATCGAAAAAGCAGATTTTGATCAAGATGGTGACCAAGATTATGTACTTGGAAATCTAGGTCTAAATTACAAATACAAAGCGGATTCCGATGCTTCTTTCGATGTGTACGCTTGTGATTTTGATGAGAATGGAAAGCAAGATATTGTCTTAGGTTATTATCAGGAAGGTGTACAATATCCCGTGCGAGGAAAGCAATGTTCCTCAGAACAAATGCCCGTGTTAAAGAAAAAATTTACCAATTACAATAAGTTTGCAAAAGCAGAATTAAGCCAAATTTATCAACCAAATAAATTGGCAGAAAGTATTCATTACCAAGCGAGCGAGTTTGCCCACATTTATTTAGAACAGCTAGGTGCAGGTCAATTCAAAAAGTCTCCGCTTCCCTTGGGTACGCAAATTTCTTCCGTTAACGCAATGGAAGTTTTTGATGTGAATCGAGATGGAAATTTAGATTTAATTTTAGGTGGAAACCTATTCAACGCAGAGATTGAAACACCTCGAGCAGATGCTAATTACGGTTGGGTACTTTTAGGAAATGGAAAAGGAAGTTTTCAGCAATTGAGTTTTGAGCAAACAGGTATTTATGTTCCTTACGAAACGCGAAAAATAAAAATGCTTCCGCATGCTACAAATCCATTTTTAATTTTTGCTAATAACAATGCACCATTATCCGTTTTTAGTTTTTCTACAAATCAAGCAACAACACCCATCCAATGATACGAGCCATTTTTAAATGCATCATTGGATTAATTTTGACGCTAAGTTTTATGCGTTGTCAATTTCAAACGAAGCAAGCTCCTGGCACTAAGGCGATGGTGGAATACTTGGCGAGTAAAGCAGATAGTGCGCGACAAGCGACAAGCTATCCTTACTTCACGGATAAGATGTTACGGCGGTTGCAAGTTTCGCTAAAAGGCTTACCGCCAAGTATGAAAGCGGGAAAATTATTGGACTACGCACTCGTTTTAATTTTGAAAGGCGATAACGAAACTTGCATCCGAGAGATCGAAACTTACCTGACACAAACCGCAAACAACAAGGAGGTCAATCCTAGAAACGATCGCTTCTATAAAGTCTTAGCACTTGCTCACTTAAGGCGTGCCGAGCAAGATAATTGTATTCATCACCATAGTAGTCGATCGTGCATCGTTCCTTTAAGTAAAGATGGCATTCATCAGCAGCAAGAACCCGCCGAAACAGCAAAGAAATATTACGAACAGTTGCTTCGCTACGATTCTACGGATTACCAGTCGAGATGGTTTTATAATTTGACGCACATGGCAACGGGCACTTATCCCCAAGCGGTAAACGCCGATTTTTTAATTCCACCTAAGGCCTTTGAATCTGATCTTGATTTTCCCGAATTTAAAAATGTTGCCAATGCTTGTGGCGTTGCTACGCGCAATCATGCCGGAGGAAGTAGTTTGGCAGATTTCAATAACGATGGGCTGTTAGATGTTTTTACCAGTTCTTACAGTTTGGCAGATCCTGCACATCTATACCTCAACAATGGAAAAGGTGGTTTTGATGACTTTACAAAAGAAGCAGGCATCGCCAATTTAACGGGTGGACTGAATCACGTTCACGCAGATTTCAACAATGATGGTTGGATCGATATTTTTATTGCGCGGGGTGCTTGGTTATCCAATTATGGGCACCTTCCAAATTCCCTTTTAATCAATACGGGCAAGGGGCATTTTGAAGATCGCACCGAAGCAGCAGGCTTGCTTAGTTACAAGCCTACGGGAGCCGTCGCCGTCGCGGATATTGACTTAGATGGAGACCTCGATATCTTTGTGGGGAATGAATCTACGAGAGATCGCAATGCAAGTGAACTATACCTCAACCAAGGAAATGGTCATTTTGAGGAAGTTGCTAAAGCCTGGGATTTGCAATTATTTACTTACGTAAAAGCAGCAGTCTGGGGAGATATTAATAATGATCAACTTCCAGATTTATTCCTTTCTAATTATGGTCAAAAAAATATTTTATTTGTCAATCGTATTGATAGTCAAACACAGCGGCAGTACTTTGAAGAAATAACGGTTACCAGTAACGTTACAGAACCGCGCTATAGTTTTACAAGTTGGTTTTGGGATTACAACCAAGATGGCTGGCAAGACCTTTTGGTTTTTGGATACGATAATCGACAAGCACCACTCATCAGTGCTACGATCACCAAAGAGTTATTGAACTTACCAACCAAAGGAGAATACCCTCGACTTTTTCTCAATCAACAAACAGAAAAATTTCAAGATGTTACTGCTCAAACGGGTTTAAAAAAATTACTATACACTATGGGTGGTAATTTTGGAGATTTAGATAATGATGGTTATCCTGACTTTTACGCTGGAACGGGAGAGTTTAATATTTGGGCGACTATTCCTAATAAGATGTATCGAAACGCCGAAGGTCAATTTTTTCAAGATGTAACGACTGCGGGTGGGTTTGGACAAATTCAGAAAGGGCACGGCGTTGCTTTTGGAGATATTGACAACGATGGTGATCAGGATATTTACCATCAAGTCGGTGGTGCGGTAGAGAGTGATGTTTTTCACAATATGCTTTTCGAAAATCCTGGTTTCAAAAATCACTGGATTAAATTGCGCTTACAAGGTACCACCGCCAATCGGTCTGCGATCGGTGCGAAGATAGAAATTCAAACTTTGGAACAAGGAGATACGACGCGACATTATCACTGGGTCAATACCGGAGGTTCTTTTGGTGCTAATAGTTTAATCGCTGAAATTGGATTGGGAAAAGCAACGGCGATTGATTACGTAAAAATCTATTGGCCTAACAAAAATAAAACAACGCAGGTCTTTAGTAATTTGGGCCTTGATCAGAGCTATGAAATTGTAGAGGGAAAAGCTACCGCTAACGTTTTAGAACTACCTTTAATTCAGCTTCATCAAAACCCAGAGTAATTGTTGTTGTTGTTTATTTAGCGTTTCTAATTTTCTTCTTTACGAAAAAAACGCGTAGGAACTTCCTCCGTTAACCAGACTTCATTTGCCGTACAATAAAATTGATATCCTGCGGCGTGCATTTTACCTGCTTCAACAATTAAAATTACAGGAGTACCGTGTCTCGCCCCTACTATCTTTGCCGTTTCTTTGGTCGCAGAAAGGTGAACGTGATGGCGATTTCTTTTTTGAATCCCCGTTGCTTGAATACTGGAGAGATACTTTTGTGTCGTTCCATGATAAAGCTCTTGTGGTGGAAGAATCGGCTCAAGGTCCAACTCTAACTTTACAGAATGACCTTGGTTGGCTCTAATTTTCGTGCCATCTTCGTTAAAGGCGAATCGTTGTTTTGAATTTGTGCGAACTACGTACTGTAAAGTTTCTAGCGTAAAGTCAGCTTGGCGAGTTTGTATTTTTTGTAAAAGTTCTTCGGTTGAGGTCCAGCCATAAGCATCTAGTTTGAGCTTAAGGCGTTCAGGTTGATGACGAAGGACTAGGCTGAGAAACTTGCTAAGTTTAGTGCAAGCTTGATCGGAAATTGGTTTCATAGGGTTTGTTTTAATTAATTTAGTGCAGCGCACTTTTATTTTTTCTATTAATGCTTTTGTTCGCTCAATAGTTCCCTGCCTGTATAGATTTAAAATGCTAGACAAACTTCTTAGCCTTGCACTTGTTTAAAAATAGAATTAGTTTTGCGCGATACTAGACTATAGCACAGTTGTTGAAGTTGTTTTAAAAAAATACTAGAAAAAAGATAAATATGAGCCCTACGAAATTAGAAAACTTATGTACCAAAACCTGTGAGCTCGTCTTACAAGTTGGTCAATTTTTACGCGAAGAATTAGGCAAAGTTAGCGACGAAGCCATTGAAGTAAAAGGTCTCAATAGTTTGGTGAGTTACGTTGACCAAGAAGCGGAGCGGAAATTAGTGGCTGGTTTAAGCCAGTTTTTGCCGGGTTCCAGCTTTCTCACGGAAGAAGAAACGGTTCAAGCTTCTAGCGGTACTTATCAATGGATTATCGATCCTTTGGATGGAACAACTAACTTTTTGCATCAACTTCCCGTTTTTGGGATTAGCGTTGCATTACTAGAGGAAGGACAGTTAATCTTGGGTGTCGTTTATGAACCTAATCGCGACGAATGCTTTTATGCCTGGAAAGAAGGAGGAGCTTTTTTAAATAAAAGGAAAATTCAAGTCCGATCCAATCCTTTACTTTCTGAATCTTTACTCGCTACCGGTTTCCCTTACTACGATTACTCCCGCATGGAGCAATACTTGAATACCCTTCGTATTTTGATGAAAAGTACACGCGGACTAAGAAGATACGGCGCAGCAGCCATTGATCTAGTCTACGTAGCTTGTGGGCGTTTTGATGCTTTCTTTGAATATAGCTTGCAACCTTGGGATATTGCTGGCGGTGCGATCATCGTGCAAGAAGCCGGAGGAATTGTAACCGATTTCAAAAACGGAGATACTTTTATTTCTGGTGCAGAGATCATTGCGGCTAGTCCTAAGATTCATCCTCAATTGTTAGCCATTATCAAAGAAGAATTCCCTACATAACATTGTTTTGAAATAAATTTAGGCTTAATTCTTATTTCATTGCGGTTAGGAAGATAATCTGGTTGCTATGCAGTAAACGATTTAGAATAAAGACTTCTGTCTATGCTGGGTATGCATTAATCGAATAGAATCTAAGTTTCTATGATTTTTTGATACTTTTAAGAAATGGAAGTAACTTTCTACTGAGTACATTATTATACGATGTACTGAGTTCACATAGAAGTTGTTTAAAAATGATGTTAAAACAACTTCATAATTAAAGGATTCTAACTCATGGGTTTACTAGAGAATGTCAAGGTAGCGTTACGGGCTGTTCGTTCAAATCTTTTACGAACAGTGTTAACATTATTGATTATTGCCCTCGGAATTACCGCTTTGGTTGGTATTCTTACGGCCATTGATAGTGCTATTTATGCTTTAAACGATAGTTTTTCTAGTATGGGAGCCAACTCTTTTAGCTTTAGACCTAAAGGAACCGACGGTTCTTCCGGTAGACGAAATGGCAGAGTACAAAAGAAAGGAGATGTCATTTCTTTTGCTCAAGCGACGGCTTTTAAGGAAAGGTTTAACTTTCCTGCGACCATCGCTATTTCTACTTTTGGAACAGGCATTGCGACCATCAAACACGAAAATGAAAAGACCAATCCCAATGTTCGCATTGAAGGTATTGACGAAAACTATCTCGATGTAAAAGGTTTAGATGTTGAATTCGGTCGAAATTTTACAAACCTAGAAGTCTCAAATGGTGGGCATAAAGCAATCATTGGGATGGATATTGTCAAGAAACTTTTCAATAATAAGGCCGATTTAGCCTTAAATAAAATGATTTCTGTTGGAGGAGTCAAATATAAAGTCATTGGGGTCTTAGCTTCCAAAGGTTCTAGTATGGGTGGGAGTGACGATTTGAAGGTCTTGATTCCACTGATGAATGCGAAACGATATTACGGACATTCCGAAAAAGATTATCGCCTAGAAGTCTCCTTAACCAATGCTGACGAAATGGAACCGGGGGTAGCTTCTTCGATTGGTCTTTTTAGAAATATTCGCAAACTCAAAGCGGCGGAAGACAATGATTTTGAAATTAGAAAAAGTGATGGTCTAATTGCCATCATTACCGAAAATACGGCAAGTTTACGCTTAACTGCTGTCGGGATTGCCGTCATTACGCTACTCGGTGCAGCGATTGGCTTGATGAATATTATGCTCGTATCGGTCACGGAACGGACGCGCGAAATTGGAATTTGCAAAGCAATCGGTGCGACGCGCCGAAATATTATGATTCAGTTCTTGGCAGAAGCCGTAGTTATTTGTCAACTGGGTGGTATTTTGGGCGTTATCTTGGGCGTTTGTATTGGCTACAGTGTAACTTACGTTATGGGTGGAAGCTTTGTGATTCCTTGGGCTTGGATTACCGTAGGAATTATTGTGTGTGTTGGTGTTGGCTTAATCTCAGGACTATATCCAGCGTTAAAAGCTTCTCGTTTAGATCCAATTGAATCTTTACGTTACGAGTAACATTTATTTTGAATTTTAGACACACTCTTAGCATTTAAGCACTTATCTTTAGGGGACTATTAGCGTTATCAAGTTGGCAATCTATTTATTAAATTGGCAGCTTGACCAACGAATTACTTCGCCAACACCCTTATACTCATGCTATCTTTTCTTCGCGTGTTCTGCTGCTTTGCCTTACTCTCTTTGCTCGCTTGCAAACAAAATAATCCGGAATTACAAGCGCAACTCATCGCTATTCAAGCGCAATTAGATCAAGCTAATGTTAGTTTGAAAACGCTGAAAACGAAGCCGCGACCCGCTTTAGTCCACAGTGTGTTTTTTAAACTAAAACCTGAAATAGACGAAGCACAAACAAAAATCTTTCGTACCAAACTAAAAAGTCTAGCTAAGATTGAGCAAACAAAACAGCTTTTCGTCGCTATGCCTGCCGATACTCCAGACAAGCGCTTGCGTAAAGATTATGATGTAGTATTGCAAATGCACTTTGCCAACCTAGAAGATTTAGCGACCTACCAAAATCATGCGTTACATTTACAGGTAAAAACGGAGGTTGGTGCTATGCTTGCCAGCAAACCATTTGTCTACGATTATTGGCAAAAGTAATTAATCTAGCTCGTAGCGCCCGACACCATCTTCGTACAAAGAACCTAAATACAATTGTTTGCCCCACTGTTGTACACTAGAGATCTGACCAAATCCACCCGCAGGATCTTGTAAATTATAAACTACTTCACCTTCCCCATTTAAACCAATGCAAAAACTATAGTTCGTTGGTTTGGGTTGTACGAAATCAGGGAGCCGTAAGAGTATTTTCCGCAAGAGTGGTCGTCCTAAAATAAAATCCATCGGAGCTTGTCGAGGCGAAGTAAACGCAACCCAAAAAATATTTTGATCTCCACTAGAAACACCGTCGGGAAAGCCCGGAAGATTATCAATAAAAATATCTACTTGCCCTTTTTTATTTCCTTTTAACCAATATCGTTTGATTCGATATTTTCCCGTTTCGTTGACTAAAACAAATTGATCATTCGAAGCGATCGCAATGCCATTGGCGAAGTACAAGCTATCGAGTAACAAACTCGTAGTTTGGGTAGTTGGATCATAAGCTAACAAGCGACCATTCGGACGATGCTCCAATAAGTCTAACTTATAATCTTCAATCCCAAATTTCCACGACGCATCCGAGAAATAAATAATACCCGCATCGCTAATTTCTAAATCATCCGTAAACGCAAAGTCTTTCCCTTGATAGCTCGTACTTTGCGTTGTTAATTGTAAGTTAGTATCCAAGCGTAGCAAACCTTTTTCCGCATCTGCAATCCAGAGATTTCCCTGCTGATCAAAATCTAGTCCAAGTGGTCGTCCACCCGTATTAACTAGGACTTCGCGGTGCCCCGTAGTATCAAAACGAATAATTTCTCCTCGTTCTGATCCACCATAAACACGCCCAAACTGATCTACCGCAACATCTTCACATTTATAGCATTGTCCTGAAAACAAATAGCTTGCTTTAGCTAATCGTTGATTTGTCTCAAAATCTCCGGTAAACCCAGGATTAGTAGGAACGTCCCAAGCCGCAGGATCAATTGAGACTGGAAAAAGTAATAAATAGGCTAAAAGCAAAAATATTATTGCCAAAAAGTATTTTTTCATCTGGTCTTTTTTAAAAACTGAAGTTGTTTTAAAGATAGCATTTAAAAACGGTTTAAGCTTGCTCTTTTCTGGTCAAAACTATCTTTATCTCGTGGCTGTTAATGCTACTTCTTGTTGGCGACACTTAGATTTTAAAGGGGAGGAAAGATTACGTTGCTCGTTCCGTCGTTAATGACGCAATAAGTTTTATCTTGTCGTGTTTTAGAGATAGATATTTGATGCTCTAGTCAAACCTCTAGGCGGAAAAGTGTTTATCTCAATTTTAAATCCATTCGGAAATCCAGTAGTATTTTTATAACCGTTCGATGAATCGCGAATTTTTTCTCAACGTTATTTTCCTTTTGTCTGTCAATTTGTTGATCAAACCCTTTTACATTTTTGGGATTGACCGAACGGTGCAGAATACGGTAGGGACCGATGCTTACGGAATGTATTTTACCTTGTTTAATTTTACCTTTCTTTTTTATATCATTAATGATTTCGGCATCCAAAATTTTAATAGTCGAAATATTGCACAGCATAATCATCTCTTAGATAAATATGTCCCTAGCATTTTAATGCTAAAACTTTTGTTGGGTGGTGTTTATTTGCTTACCGTCTTTTTCTTTGGTTACTTATCGGGCTACGACGAGCATTATTATCATTTACTTTTTTTGATTGCCATCAATCAAATCCTTGTTGCTTTGATTTTTTATCTGCGGTCTAATATTGCTGCTTTGGGGAAATATCGAATTGATAGTTTGATCTCAACGATGGATAAGTT
This sequence comes from Saprospiraceae bacterium, assembly GCA_045110315.1. Classification (GTDB taxonomy): domain Bacteria; phylum Bacteroidota; class Bacteroidia; order Chitinophagales; family Saprospiraceae; genus CALFBG01. The sequence goes on along the minus strand of JBGCFY010000075.1, from coordinate 32,140 downwards.
GCTGATGATTTTGATTTGTAGTGTGCTCCTCTGGGGCAATATTTCGACCGAAGCTTTTCAAATCGAATGGTTTGTTTATGCCCAAATTGTAGCTTTAAGCCTTACCGCTTTAGTTGCTTTCCTAGTTGTTTTTAAAGAATTGAAACGCTTTAAATTTCGCTTTGATCTTGCTTTCCTACTGGTCATTCTCAGGGATAGTTATCCTTATGCTTTGGCGCTTTTTCTCATGACCATTTACAATCGAATTGATGTGGTAATGGTCGAGCGATTCTTACCCGACGGTTTGGTCGAAGCTGGAATTTATGCCTCTGCTTATCGGCTTTTAGATGCTTGTAATATGCTAGGCTTTTTGTTTGCAGGACTCTTATTACCCATGTTTGCGAAGATGATTAAAAATAAAGAAACAATCTATCCATTGCTGAGCTTTAGCTTTTTGTTGATTTGGGCGATTGCGATTAGTGTTGCGGTTGCTTGCTATTTTTTCCAAGGTGAAATTATGATTTTATTATACGACGAAGCGACCTTATATTGGGGATCAGTCTTGGCGTATTTAATGCTAAGTTTCATTGCCGTCAGTGCCATTTATATTTTGGGGAGTTTGCTTACCGCAAAAGGATTATTGATGGCAATGAACCAGTTATTTTTCTTTGGCATTGTCATTAATGTGGCGCTCAATTATTGGTTGATTCCCGACTACAAAGCTTTGGGTGCTGCTTGGACAACCTGTTTTACACAATTTTTCATTTTACTAGGTTACGCATTTTTAGTTTGGAAAAATTTTGAATTACCTTCGATGGGGTTTGGGTGGATGAGAGTTTTTAGTTTTGTAATTTTGGTGGTATTGGTCAACTATTTTGTAGATCAAAACTTAACGATGGACTGGCGATATAAATTCTTTTTGGCGGGTGGACTTTCTTTTTTTATGGCAATCGCTCTAAAAATGATCGACCTCAAAGCTTTGCGTCAATTGACAAAGACTTAAATTATGCAAAACACTTATTTCTACCGGTTGTATCAGCATAGTAAATTCCTATTTATGATAATTTTGGGATTTACGGTGCTGACTATTTTCTTCAACCTCATGGGAGATGAAGTGACGCCTTTTTTTGTTTGGGGGATGTTTTCTGAAGTAAAAACACCACAAGAAAGCTACGAAGTTTACGAAATCAAACTCGACGGCGAGCATTACGATTATACCAATTTGCTCCCTGATCCTAATCGCTTTTACATCACGGGGCCACTCAATATGTACCGCTCAATGCAAACCAAAGGAGAAGCCGCAACCCGTGTATTTTTTAAAGAAAAATTAGGCAAAAATTATAGCTTAGTAGCACCAGTTTTAGAACCCATTACCAACAAAGTCGATGATGCCGCAGCATTTCCCGCTTGGCTCAAACGCTACTTAGAACAGTCTACCAACCGTAGTTTTCAACGCTTAGAAGTCAATATCTTACAAGTACATTACCTCGAAGATGGTCATGTCGAAATTCTCAACTCAAAGCCTTTTATCCGCTATGAAACATAAATACGATTTTGACGAGGATGGTCGTAAGGTATTGGGCTACGCAGTCTTTGGCTTCGTGCTGTTAGCCTTGGCTTTTCGCTGGTATTCTTCTGTGTTGTTGCATCAATTGCAAGCACCTGTGCTGTTTTTTCCCTATATCGACTTGACGTATTGGTTGGTATTCTGGACGGGAATTCCAAATTTTTTAGTACAAAACAACGTCGCAGCTTTAGTCTTTGATCTCGGTTTGATCGGTACTGCGGCGCTCAGTTTTTGCTTTGTTCGGCGGCGCATTTTTCCCATTTTATTTAGTTTACTTTTTGGCATTTACTTCATCTGCTACAATGCTTATGGTGGTCACCACACGCATTCTATGGCCGGTATTCTGTTGATGAGTTTGAGTTTTTGGTTTGCGTCAAATAAAGATTTCAGCTTTGTTTGGGAAGGCTTGCGTTACTTTACTTTATTCGTGTATGTGGATGCTTTTCTTTGGAAATTATTGCGCGGAAGCTGGTGGAAAATAGAGCAAGGCGTCGCAGTGGTGATGGAAGACCAAATGGGCAATATTCTTTTTGCGCCTGATAGTTTGTACAGTCAACTCAACCGTTTTTTCCTGACACACCCAATGCTTTTAGACAGTCTGTATTTTATTGCCATTTTGATGGAAGGCGTGATGATTATTGGTTTTTTTACTAAAAAATACGATTGGCTTTGTTTTATCTTACCCTTTCTTTTTCATACGGGAACCTACTTTCTGGTAGATGTACTTTTTTATGAACTTTGGGTATTGACCTTGGTATTTTTGCCTTGGCCAAGCATTATGGCTTACCTCAAGCAGCGACGTTCTACTCAGAAATTTGCTTAATTGCACCGTAAGTAGCAAAATAAAAACTACCCAGCTCCTTATTTTTGCTGAGCAAACCAATCCGTCAATTCTTTTCGCTGATCGTTGCTCAGTTTGCCTGGTCCATGCATTAGCGTATAGCTAAACATTGGCATTGATTTGATTTCGTAGACAACTTCTACGGACTTTTCCATTTTCTGACTTTTCTGCTTAGCATCGTAATTCCCCCATTCCGAAAAATTTAGCTTAGCTCTTCCATTCTTGATGTGCGATTTGATCATCCAAGAGACGGGCGCAACGGAAGTATACCAAGGATACACTGTGTGGTGAGAATGACAATCATAGCAACTTGCCTTCAACATCTTTGCGATGGCTGGCGGTGCTTGCTGGATTTTAATAAAGTCTAACGGTTCTTCTATCGGAGGATTAGTTTTATCAATAGGAAAAAACTGAGCAATGATTAAAAATATAACGAGCCCGATAAAGATATTTTTTTTCGAAAATTTCATGTTTTTTTATGTTTAGAATGTTCGTCATGAGCTTAGCCGTAAAGAATGACTCCTACTTTTCTAGAAATTAATCCGCCCTTAGCATAACAATTACCTAGTTTTGACAAAATAAAGGTAAATAAGTTCACTAAGAAATTGTTTGTTTTGAATAAAAGCGATAGAATCGTTTTTTTGAGATAAAAAAGCCCATCACTATAAAAAGCAATTTTTGCAAGCTCAAAGTCATATTGTGATGCAATTCTTCGCTATTTCATACCTACCCTTGATTTTTGCCGTTGAAGTTATGCTTAAAATAGCTTTAGAATACCCTTTAATGTTTTTCCGCAGAAAGAAAGTCATTTTTTCTGAAAATACTTTTCTACTTTTGCGAAACATATTAAGAAGTTGTTTTAAAATAACGCTTGAGGTTCCTCTTGCTCCCCAAAACTTCAACTTCTAATATCATGTTAAAATAATTGCCAACGAATGGAGAACAAGGATAATTTATTAACCGTTATTTCAACGCTTTTCAAGTGGAAAAAACCTATCCTCTATACTTGCGTAATCGCAGGACTATTGAGTCTTTTTTCCTTCTTATTGCCTAATTATTACGAATCTCACACGATTTTCTACGCTGCGAGTCCCGATTTGACCAAGCCAGATCCAATTGGCTCTTTTAATCCCGAAAGAGATTACTATGGTGAAAACGAAGATGTAGATCGCTTGCTTACCATCGCAGAGTCGAGTGAATTGATCAACTATTTGATCGATAAGTTTGACCTCTATACGGTTTACGATATTGATACAACTAAGGTCAAAGCTCCTTTCAAGGTTAAAGAGGCTTTTCTCAAGTTGTACAAAGTTGTACGGACTAAGTATGACGCGATCGAGTTATCTATGGAAGATAAAGATCCTAAACTTGCGGCGGATATTGTTAATGCTGCCCGAGAAAAAATTAATGCCATGGCTTTACAACTGATCAAGTCTAGCCAAAAACAGCAGATGGATACCTACGATAGAAATATTAAGGACAAAAAAGATCACCTCATCGTATTGAACGATAGTTTGTCTTCTATTCGAAAGCGATACGGCGTTTACAATACGGAAACACAAAGTGAAATTCTTGCCGAATTACTCGCCAAAGCAGAAGCAAATAATGCGCGTAACAAAGGAGCTGGCTATGACCGTGAAATTAGATTATTGGAAACAAAAATTGCCAAATTTAGCACCGGAATGGGTATCGTAGATCAATTGGATGCCTTGCACGAAGAAGCGAGCGAGCAACTTGGAATTGAGCTAGAACGACTAAAACAAGTAATGGCGATCCACGGCGCAGAAGTTACCGCTATTCATTTGATTGAAGCCGGTAGCGTTCCCGTCGTAAAATCGCGACCCCGACGGTCTATTATCCTCGTTGCTGCGGTCTTAATTGCGTTTTTATTTAGCGTTTTCGCAGTGCTTTTATTAGAAAATTATAAGGATGTAAACTGGCAGGAAATCACGAATGGCCAGTAGCAAAGCCGGCATATTATCCTCTGAGCAACAAAATGCAAGCCTTTTCAAATTTTTTGGATTGGTAGTTTTGTTGTCCATTTTTACGGCGATCATGACTAGTACGTATTACATCGCTGCCTTACCGGCAATTTTCTTAGTGTTGTACGTTACCATCGTTGATTTTAAGCAAGTTTTTTTCTGGCTCTACTTTTTCATTCCTTTGGGAATGGCAGTCAATTTGCCCGGTGGTTTGAGTACTGATTTACCCACCGAACCACTTATGGTTGGTTTGATGCTGGTCTACTTTATTTACGTTTTACAAAATGGCAAACGGCTCAATAGTCAGTTTTTTAGACATCCACTAACGTTACTTTTATTACTCCATCTAGGTTGGACTTACGTGGCAACCCTGAGTTCTAGCTTATTTTTCGTATCCCTCAAATTTTCACTCGCAAAGACTTGGTACGTTACCGTCTTTTATTTTATGGCTGGTAGCTTACTCAAAGATGCTAAAGATGTAAAGCGGTTTTTCTGGTACGTTTTTGTGGCGCTGAGTATTTCGATTATTTTTATTTTATCCAAGCACCTTTCCATGGGCTTATTGTTTAAAGATGCCAATCGGGTAGTTTGGCCTTTTTATCAAAACCACGTTGATTACGCTTCCATTATCGCTTTGTTTATTCCAATGATCTGGTATGTACGAAAATGGTATCCTCGTTGGAGTTTTTTGCGGATGGTACTTTCGGCGGGGCTAGTCTTATTTTTTGTAGCCTTATGGTTTACTTATACTCGGGCAGCGTATTTGGCGGTAATTGCTTCCATCGGAACTTATTATATGATTCAGTGGCGTTTGACAAAGTATGCGGTGATCATCGCTTCGATTGGCATCGTAGGGTTAGCTACGCATTTGGTTACGGATAATACCTATATGGATTATGCGCCCGATTTTGAAAAAGCAGTTACCCACAAAAACTTCGATAATTTGGTAGAAGCGACGGCTAAGATGGAGGATGTTTCCACCATGGAACGCGTTCACCGTTGGGTCGCAGGTGGGCGGATGAGTACCGAAAAACCACTCTTGGGCTTTGGTCCCGGGAATTTTTACTTTTTTTACAAATCTTATGCCTTAGGAAGTTTCAAAACCTACGTTAGTAATAATCCAGAAAAATCTGGAATTCATTGTTATTACTTAATGATTCTGGTGGAGCAAGGATTTATTGGAGCGCTGATCTTTTTACTTTTTTGTTTTTATATTTTTTTAAAAGCAGAAACCATTTACCACGAAGCTCAATCCGCGGCACAAAAACATATTGTACTTTTATCCATTCTCTCCATCGTTGCCATTGCGACCTTATTGATCATCAACGATATGATTGAAACGGATAAAGTCGGTCCTTTCTTCTTTACTTGTGTTGCACTGATTGTCAACGTCGATTTGAACAATCAACGAACGACCATTTCCCCTGAACACTAACGTTTCGACCTTCCCTCATTTTCATATTTAGAGCTCGACTAATGATATCCAACGGGCAAAGTGAATACTGCTTGAGTACTAGATGATTCCCTATCACGAAATTTTAAACATAAAAATTGTTTCCATCAATTCTTTCCAAAAAAAACTTATCTTGATCTTGTATTTGATCAACCATTACAAATTCTATCAACTCCCGATTATGCCTAAGTTTTTCTTCCTAGTTTTTCTTGCCTTGAGCTTAGTTAGCTGTCATACGAGTAAAAAAGCAACCACCGTAAGCCAAGCCAAGGCTAAAGTCGCTTCCAAGCTTACTTCCCTTCCTGGCTTTATCAATTTTTCGTGGCAAGAGGATAGTGGACAAATTTGGTTAGAGATCGAAAAATTAGACGAAGAATTTCTATACGTCAACTCGCTCCAAGCTGGCATTGGTTCCAATGATATTGGTTTGGACCGAGGACAACTAGGTGATCACCGCGTTGTAAAATTTATCAAGAGCGGTCCAAAAATTTTATTGATTCAACCCAATTATAAATTCCGCGCCATCACGGATAATCCAGATGAACGTAAAGCCGTGGAAGAAGCTTTTGCGCAGTCCGTGCTGTGGGGATTTAAAATTAGCCGCACCGAAAAAGGAAAATACATTGTCGATGCGACCAACTTTTTTTTGCGAGATGCACATGATGTAGTTGGTACGCTAAAAAACCGCCAACAAGGCAGCTATAAATTAGATAAAAATAGAAGTGCGATTTACATGCCGAGCACCAAGAATTTTCCAAAAAATACGGAATTCGAAGCGATCCTTAGTTTTACCGGAAAGGCAAAAGGAAATTATATTAGAAGTGTCACGCCAAGTCCAGATGCGATCACGGTCAGACAACATCATTCTTTTGTTGCCTTGCCGGATGATAATTACAAACCTCGCAGAATGGATCCCCGTTCTGGTTTTTTTGGAATGGAGTATTACGATTATGCAAGTCCGATTGATGGACCATTGATTCAACAATTTATTAATCGACATCGCTTAGCGAAAAAAGATCCTACGGCAGCCATTAGTGAAGCTGTTGAGCCAATCATTTATTATCTAGATCGTGGAGCACCCGAGCCGATTCGTTCCGCACTTTTGGAAGGTGCAAGTTGGTGGAACCAAGCATTTGAAGCGGCGGGTTACAAAGATGCTTTTCAAGTAAAGATGTTACCGGAAGGAGTTGACCCAATGGATGTTCGCTACAATCTGATTCAATGGGTACATCGCTCTACGCGGGGATGGTCTTATGGCGGTGGTGTTTTTGATCCCCGTACTGGAGAAATTATCAAAGGGAAAGTAACGCTTGGCTCTTTGCGGGTACGACAGGACTTTTTGATTGCTCAAGGTTTGTTAGCGCCTTACAAAAAGGGTAAAATAGTATCTCCAGAAATGAAGGAAATGGCTTTAGCGAGGTTGCGACAATTATCGGCACACGAAGTTGGCCATACGCTGGGACTAACGCATAATTTTGCGGCAAGCACTAACAACCGCGCTTCCGTAATGGATTATCCACATCCTTACGTGACCTTGAATACTGATGGTAGTTTTGATTTTTCTAAAGCTTACGATGATAAAATTGGCCGTTGGGATAAGCAAGCGATTCTATACGGTTACCAAGATTTTCCGAAAGGTACTGACGAAGCTGCTGCGCTTAATAAAATTATCCAAGATGGGATTGCCGCAGGACTTTCTTTTCTCTCCGATCGAGATGCGCGAGGAGCAGGAGGTGCGCACCCGCAAGCTCATTTGTGGGACAATGGTACTGATGCCGTGCAAGAACTTGACCGTTTGTTGGCACTACGAGCAAAGGGATTAGCTCGATTTGGGGAAGAAAACATCCCGATGAATACGCCGATGGCAGATTTGGAAGAAGTGCTCGTTCCTTTGTACTTGGCACATCGTTATCAAATTGAAGCGGTGAGTAAATTGATTGGAGGTTTGGACTATAGCTATGCCAATCGAGGCGATGGACAAAAAATAGTCGAGCTGGTTGCTGCTCCCCGACAGCTCGCTGCGATAGAAGCTTTGGTTGGTACTTTGTCTGCTGATCAATTGGCAATTCCGGAGCGCATCCTAGAATTGATTCCGCCGAAGCCCATGGGGAGATCAAGGAATCGAGAAAGTTTTGAAAGTTATACGGGGTTAAGTTTTGATCCGATTGGTGCTGCGGCTTCCATTGCGGATAAAAGTATTGCCTTTATGTTGCATCCTGAGCGAGCGGCTCGACTGGTGGAACAAAAAGCGAGAAAAGATGAAATGCCTGGGCTAGAAAAATTACTTGATTATTTATTGGAAAAAACTTGGAAAGCACCACATCCAAAAGGCTATCATGGAGAAATTGCGCGCATGGTAGATCAACGCGTTTTGCAACATTTATTTAAATTGGCTAACCCGAAGCATTCTTCGCAAGTACAAGCAATCGTTTGGTTAAAAATTTCAGATTTGAGAAAATGGATAGCGACTCAAACTTCCAAAACGTCTTCCGTTGCGATGCTTGCTCATTTCAAATTTGCAGAACAACTGATTGAACAATTTTATGATGATCCGACAGATTTCAAAGTAAAGACTACTTTGAAGTTACCGGCAGGATCGCCCATTGGTATGGAATGGCATTGTGGAGATAAACATTAAGGGTTGCCGTCATGAGTATCAAGACAAGATTCTGAAAATTTAGGCCTGTGCGTAGAACCCAGCACTTAATCTTCGTTGGACTCTAGTGTTTTGATTCTTTTTTCTAAACTTTGAAAACGTTTGGTCATTTGACCGTGGAAATACTTAAGATGTAAAAAACCTTTGTCATAGCTCGGTAGTTCCTCTTCAACTTTTTCTAGGCTATTGTTTTCTTCAGATAGAGGTAAAGGGGGGATTTTATTGAACTCTAATTCACCAATAAAAATATCTTTGATACTGATACCACTAAACACTTGTAGTTTGACCATAAAGGCAATACTTGGTTCTACACCTCCATTTTCATAAGAGTTAATTTTGCTTCGACTGGAGCCCATCAAATCCGCAAATTTGTCTTGGCTCATTCTCCAACGCTTTTTTCTAATTAGTTTTAAGTTTTCTGGTAATCTGCTCATACAAAATTTAGGTTTGGTCACTGAATACACGATGCAATAAATAAACCCTCCCTAATAGAGGCTTACTTAAGATATGGTGTACTGAAGTTAAACTTCATAAATTTTTTTCTTGGAAAAACATATTCGTTGTAGCGAAATGTTTTCTGTCTTTTAAGAGCGGGCCTATGAAATGCGATTGCTTTTGTTTCAAGGCGTATTTTATCGTTATCTCGTTTCCGTTTAGTGGAAAGTTGCTTAACTGTTTAAGTTTTGCTAATTCGGTAAAGTTAAGGACGTTCTAAGGTTTCGATTCTTTTTTCTAAGCGTTGAAAGCGCTTCGCAATTTTTGTGTGATAACTTTTAAGGTCCACAAATGTTTGATCGTAATCGGGAAGTTCTTCTTCAAAAGTTTCTACTTCTCCTTTTTCTTCGGAGAGGGGTAAGGTCGGAATTTCGGCTAGTTGCAGTTCACCACTAAAAAGATCTTTAATATTGATGCCCGTTAATGTTTCTAGTTGGATCATAAAATCAATACTCGGTTCTACGCCTCCGTTTTCATAAGAGTTAATTTTACTACGACTGGAGTCGATCAGCTCCGCAAACTTATCTTGACTCATTCTCCAGCGCTGTTTTCTAATTAGTTTTAAATTTCCAGGTAATTTTTTCATTCGAAATGATAGTTTTATTGTCTTTTCGGGCTTTTATATTGCCTTTTTAGCGAAATCAACTTGTTTTTCAGCTTATATACGCTCTGTATAGTAAAACAACGAAAAAAATTATTCTAAAAGAAACAGTTTTTGAGAAAACTATCATAATACCTTACGCTTGTATTCGTTTTGTGTGAAAACTAACAGAATACTTGTTAATACTCGTTGTGGATGCCCAAATTGTAGCCATTCCAGTATTTTCCTTTTTTGATCAAAATATGGTCGTTTTAATATATTGTTTCATGCGTTCTCTAGATTATTACTTCAAGCTTTCCGCTAAACAATTGGGTTGATTTTTCTAAGCATCCTTTCTTCACTGAACAGCCGTAGTGTTTTTCTTTGAATTTTTGTTAGAATTTCGAGGTGATGGTTTTTTGAAATATGGAAGTGGTTTTTTAAAACAACAAATTTTCCGACTTGCCTTCAAAAGTTTGACTACACTTTTATATAAGCGTTAAGGTAGTCGTCCACTCCTTCGCATGAAAGAACTAAACCTTGAAAGAAGAAACCTTTACAGGGGAAGAATAAATTTTCAGAAAGAAAAGATATAATACGTGCAAGCTTTATCATTTTACTGAACACGGCGTACATAAAAAGGCAATATATTTGCTACAAAGAGCTATTTTTTAATTATTTTAAGGGGAAAACATTGTTATTTGACGATATTTTATCTAATTTGTGACTTCTCTACCGCTCATAGAGCAAAAATGAAAAAATCACACTTCTATGAAACATAATCTAAGAAAACTAATTAAAAACGCTAATATTTTGGAGAAACTCCCCCATGGAGCGATTGAAGAATTATCCAGAGAATTGGATACTGGAAGAGCCTCAATCCGTGGTGCGCTAAAAGGGGATTGGTTGAATACCTCCTTCGTTGATAAGAGCTTAGAAAAGATTGAAGAAAGAGCCTCACAACTTCAGCGTTTTATTCAAGATTTTAAACCACCATACGAGTCCCATAAGTCGCAATACTTACGACATAAAAAAAAGAAATAGCTTATTCTTATTCCTCCAATTCTTAAATTTAGATAAAAAAATATTTATCTGCTTATATAACTTTGAAAGCAATGAGTGAATTAGAAAACGGGCAAAATATTGTCATTGCACTTGAGGAAGCTGAAGCGGCTTGTCAGCAAATAGATCAATCTATTCGACAGTTTGCGATTGAGACGATACAGAAATATCAACAAACATTTGGGAAAATAGGACTAGAAGAACAGTATGAGCGGTTGCTGTTACAATTTAAAGATAATCCGATTCTGACCTTGCACCAGATCCGCATTAGTGTCAATGATCTTAAAAATAAAGAAACAATGGTGGACGTACGACACCTTTTGTAAGTTAGTTTCTTCACTAATAAATGCCTATTATACTAATACGTACGTAGTGTATTGCCTCATACCTTTTGAGGTAATACACATTTTTTGCTTTGATGAACTTTATGCATGGTGACCTAAGTAAGGTTTCTATGTAATTAGCATTTCACTAAAACGCTACGTTCGTCAAAGCTTTTTTGTGCCTATGATTGTGATTTATATTAAAAATAATTTTAGGGATGAAAAATTGATTTGAACTGATAAAAAAAGCGCTCAATTAATCGCAAATCTTCCGTAATGATTTTGGCGGTGCCTCTCATTTCTGGTTTGAATTCTATTTCTTTTTGATAAGTAGTGATTAATTTTTTGGGTAAAACAACGTCTACCGTATAAAAGCCATCTTCACTCGCAATCGCAGAAATGTGATTGACCTTTCCGTTGAGGTTTCCAAATTCTGTTTCTGGATAATTTGCTAAACTGATCTTAACGGTTTGTCCTAATTCCATTTTTCCTGAATTCTGTACCGGCGTTTTTAGCTTTGCCAAATATGCGTCGTGCGTTGTAGGTAAAATCGTAAAAACCCAATCTCCCGTATTTACATTTTGACTTTCTGTCCAAACAGCTAAGAAGGATACTTTTCCATTGATTTGGCTGGAAAGGACGTACTTCGATTCCCAAACTTTAATCGCTTCTTTGAGTTGCATCACAGACTGTATAAGTTGCCGCCACAACTGTTTCTCTTCTTTTGTACGGTTAATCGAAATCGTCTTGGTGGTAAGACTTGCTTGATTAATGGATTCTTTGACTTGAGAAATACTTTGGTGAATATTTTGGTAATTGATGGCTGCACGGATACTATCCATTTGTTTTTGCTCATACACTTGTTTTGAAATAAGCCCTTCTGCAAATAGTGCTTTGTGGCGCACTAAGTCGGTTTTTTCCAGCGCCATCGCTTTAGTATCTAATGCTTGTTGTAGTTCGAGGTTTCGCAAGCGATTTTGTAATTCGAGTAAGGTATTTTGATTGGCGAAGGTTTCGTTGGAGAAAGGTTTTAATTCTCTATTCAGGACGTATTGTTCATAACTATTTTCAAATAAGGCAAATGAACTTTCTAGTTCTCCCAAGATGAAAAATGGTAATTGCTCCATCGGTACATAAAAGGCTTCTTCTCTTAATTTTAGGTTTTCTAAAATATTTTTTAAATAAAAAACATCCGTAAATTTTGCGGTATTTTCTAAAATTGCCAACGGTGTGTTGGTATTGACTGCTTGCCCATTTAAAACAAGTATGCTATCAATTTTCCCGGAACTTCTGGCGTATACTTTTTGTGGTGGTATGGTCGTCGTCAGCATAACTTCAGAAGAAATAACATCTGGATACTTCACCCACCAAGAAATGGCAAGGAGTAAAATAAGTAAAAAGAAAACCAAGGTATTGCCCCAGCGGATCATCCAATTAGGAATCGCAGTAAGAATTTCTTGGACTTGCTCGCTACGTAAATTACTATTTACGGGTGCTTCGGGCATACTTCAATAATTTTGTCTTGATACTTAGTACTGATAAAGGTGCTGATAAAAAAATAATGCTTTTAACAAATTTCATATCCTTTGCAAAGTAATTCATATCCGTAATGGATAAATTAATATATGATAACGGTACTTTCTTCGATTTGCTCAGTCTCATTAACCATAGTTTATTTAAGAACCTTCAGCAATCACAAATTCGCCTTCACTTAAAAAAATAGGAAGCCATCAAATGATGGCTTCCACGCTATAAAAATAGATAGCAATTAGATGTCACGACAGCAAATACAGTGTCCTTGTGGGTGTAGATGATATCCTGGTGCACAACTATCTCCTACGTCGATTAAGTATGGCGCCAAGCAAATAGGCTTTCCAACTAATCCAAAACCACCGTTGATTGCTTTCAATTCATTTCGATCTAATTTTGATCCTAATTCTGATAAATTCTTCATGATTTAATACTCTTTAATTAGTAATTATTACTTGATCATTTAACGACAGTCAAGCTTTCTGTCTATCCCTCGCGAAAGAATTTCTTTTGGCAAAAACAGCTAGTATTTTTAAGTAAAAAACAAATCCCTCTGACGAATAAATTGATCGTTTTAAGACACTCAATTTTTATGTCTGCCCTCGCGCAAGTATCTTTTTAACGACCTAGTTCCAATTGATTTTTTACTAGGTTGTAATAATTTCCTTTTTGCTGGATCAAGCTTTCATGGTTGCCTAGTTCTACTATTTTTCCCTGATTAAGCACCACTATCTGATGCGCATTTTTGACCGTGCTAAGTCGATGAGCAATAACTACCGCCGTTTTATCTGCAAAAAACTGATTGAGTTTTTCCATGATAATTTTTTCATTGTTAGCGTCTAGAGCAGAAGTTGCTTCGTCAAAAAATAAAAATTTTGGGTTTTTATATACCGACCGAGCAATCAACAAGCGTTGTTTTTGTCCTGTACTCAAGCCGACCCCTTCATTCCCTATTTTGGTATTATAACCAAGTGGCAGCCCTGCTATGTAATCGGTAATATTAGCGACGTCGATGGCATGCGTTAGTTTTTGATAATCAATTTGATCTTCTCCTACCGCGATGTTGTACGCAATGGTGTCGTTAAAAATATATCCTTCTTGCATTACCACACCACAGTTGGCGCGCCAAAGTTTTTGAGGAAAATTATTAATATTATAGCTGTCGAGTAAGATTTCGCCTTGGTCTAAAGTATAAAACCGGAGTAGCAATTTCATTAAGGTTGTTTTTCCACTACCACTTACACCGACAATAGCGGTCGTTTTATTTGCAGGAATTTTTAACGAAAGATTTTGTAGTACCGGCTCCGTTCCGCCAGTGTATCTGAAGCTAACTTCTTTCAATTCAATAGTTGGATGACTAGGCAATTGCTCCATGAGTTGTACACCTTTTTTTTCCTCATCTTCTTTGTCGTGTATTTCGCCTAGTCGATCCAAGGAAATCTGTGCATCCTGTAAATCTCTCATGAAATTAATCAACTGAATAATTGGTGCGTTGAGTTGACCAACGATATAACTAATCGCCATCATCATCCCGAGTGTAATTTCTCCGTCGATGACTAACTTGGCAGACAAAACAGTAATTAGCATATTCTTAAGTTCGTTGATAAAGTTAGAACCCATCGACTGCGTTTGTTCTAGCGCCAAATTTTTCGTAGCAATTTTAAAAAGTCTTGCTTGTACGTATTCCCAATTCCAGCGCATTCGTTTTTCGGCATTGTGCAATTTGATTTCTTGCATACCATTAATCAACTCGATCACTTTACTTTGTTCTTCACTTACTTGGGCAAAATGCTTGTGATCTAATTCTTTCCTTTTCTTAAAAAAGAAAAGTACCCAAACAAAATACAATATGCTACCTACAAGAAATACTGAAAAAATCTGTAAGCTATAATACGCCATGACGAAACTAAAAATGATCAAGTTGACAAAAGAAAATAAAACGGTAAGAGAAGACGTCGTTAAAATTCTTTCAATTCGTTTGTGATCGTTGATACGTTGTAGCAAGTCGCCCGTCATACGCACATCGAAAAAAGAGATGGGCAAATTCATGAGTTTAATAAAAAAGTCGGAGATCAAAGAGATATTAATTCGCGTACTGAGGTGCAGTAGTATCCAAGCTCGAATTAATTCTAAACTTGCCTTACCGATAAATAAAAACAACTGTGCAAAAAGGATAAGATAGATAAAATTGAGGTCTGAATTTTCTATCCCCACATCTACAATACTTTGTGTCAAAAAAGGCAAAACAAGTTGTAGTAAACTTCCCGCCAATAAGCCAATAATCAATTGAACAATAAAAGTTTTGTACTTAAATAAATATTTTGAAATAAAAGCAAATCCAAATTTTTCTGGTTCTTCAAATTCTTCTCGATAGAAATTTGGCGTTGGCTCCAATAGTAGGGCAATGCCTTCTTTTGTTGTTTCGTCCGCGTTATTTCCAATCCAATGTTTGATAAAATCAGCAACAGAATACGTCATCAGCCCAAATGCAGGATCAGCCACATAAACTTTCTTTCGCTTAATTTTATGGACGACGATGTAATGGTTTTTGTCCCAATGTACAATGCAAGGTAAGGGTGCTTCCCTAAAATCTTCAAAAGATATTTTTACTCCTAAAGACCGCAAGCCAATTTTTTCTGCGGCATCTCCCAAGTTTAATAAACTACTTCCTACTCTAGTCGTCTCGCTCAGCTTTCGCAAAGCAACGATTGGAATATTTTTTTTGTAATGCTTCCCGATCATCTTCAGACAAGTTGGTCCGCAATCTTTCTGATCTGCTTGTTTGTAAAATGGGAAGGACATTAATAAGGGATTTGTTTGTTTTCATAAAACGCCGATACGAATCTAACGCCATATTTTTTTGTCATTGATATTGTTTCCTCAAGTTGGAGTAAAATCTACAACGATGCAATAGAGAATTAATAAGCGACCAGATGCAATTCACATTCGTTGTTGAATAAGTGTTTTTTATTTTTAGAAAAGTGTTTTCTACCTATCTGGATAACGTCCCGCACTTTGTTTAATTCATTTTTTGTGATCAGACCGCGCAGAATTATTTTTAAGAAAAAGGCTGCCTCAGTAATTATTTTTTTGAGGCAGCCTTAATACTATGCACTTAAGTTTTCTACTTTTCAATTAAAAGCAAGCGCAAGTTTCTCCCATGAGGATTCCGCCCGCTCCCATTCCAGTACCGCACTGCCAATGGTTGGTGCCACAACATTCTGCATCACCGCCCGCAGGACAAGAAGGACCATTTTTTCTACGACCACCACTGATACTTTTTAGTTCTGTAGCATTGAGTGATTTTGCACCGTTTAATTTTAATAAATTTTTCATGATATAAATTTTAAATAAAAAAATTACCTCAATCAGTTGAAGACAGTCAAGGCTTCTGTCTAGACTTCGCGAGAGATCTTTGTCAAACAAAATTCAATTTTTTCTATCCAAAAACTTGTTTGCATTTTTTTAGATAAGAAGTTATTTTCAATGTGAATATTGTTCTTCTTGCTTAAAGATCAGTTAAACCAAACTGTAAAACAAGCAGAAATTAATAAGCGAGAACATCCGATTCACATTCGTGGTTTTCTTGGGAAACTTCAAAAAAAAAGCATCCAACCGAAAAATCAGTTAGATGCAAAAATCCTATCTTATTGATAAAAAAATACTTTACAGCTTATTGCTATTAGACACAACAAACACCGTCGTCTATTATTCCTTGACAAATGTTACCAGCATTATCAACTGCGGTACAACTCGTTCCTCCTTGACCAGAAAAAAACATTTCATAACAACCAGAACAACTAGAACTAATCGAACCGCCACCGTTAATTGATTTTTGTGCTCGGCGATCAAGCACGGTTCCTAAATCTTTTAAATTTTTCGTAATAAAAATTTTGAATAAATGAATATTGCCTTGATCATTTGAAGACAGTCAAGACGTCTGTCTGTACTTCGCGAAATCTTTTTTCATAAAAGGGAATTGATCAATTGGATATAATTATTCAGAGGGAAAACATACTGGTAGGAAATACAGATAGATGTTGTCTATTCTTTAAAAAAGATCTCTAAAAAAAGACAACATCTAATCTGATAACTAAACACTAAACTTTTTTGTACTAGAAAGTATTCACCGATTACATCGGTTTTTGTTTCAAGTTTGGAGAGCAGTTGATTACAAACTAATCCCGTGGTTACCACAGTTTACATTAAAAAAGTGCATCCCCATTCCAAGGTCACCTTGGTAACCGGATTGTTGGTTCGTGTCAAATGCTTCCGTTAACATTCCGCCGAGGGTAGCGCAATACTCTGCTCTCGTTACACCTCCTTGAATACTTTTTTGCTCTACTTTGTCTAGGACTTTTACACCTGACATTTTCTGTAAATTTTTCATACTATTTTTTTAATGATTAAATAATAATTGTTTTTTGGAATTATATCTTATGTACCTTATTATCTTTAGCTAGCAATCGAAGCCGAGGAGGTTTGTGCCGCGTTCATCTCTTCTTCCTCAATTAAATCTTCTACGAAATATATTAAATCACTTCGCTGATATGCTTGTGGAAAGGCTCTTTCGTTGAGATACAACGCGGGCGTAAAATTAATGCCATTGGTTTGTCCCCATTCCTCTTGTTGCTCGAATATTTGTTCGTAATTTGTATTGGTCAACGTTTCTTGTGCCGCTAACCAAGCTTCTAGGTCTACTTCTTCTGCGTAAACGGTTGATAGTTTTTTTAAACAAGCTGCTGGACCTTCCGTGTGATAACTATGGTATAAATGAGTGATCACTTGATAATCAACTCGTTCTTTTTCGGTTGGTCTAGCATTAAAACGAATCGTCAGTTTGAGTTTATCCTTGCCTTGATGCAATAGTTGTTCGATATCTCGATGAGCTTGTTTACAATAAAAGCAAAGCGGATTGGTCACTAATAAAAGATGCACCGCCGCATTTTGATTTCCAAAGACTAATTCTCCCGCGATTGATGTGGTTGCCGATAATAATTCGTTTTTACGATGAAGTGTTTTGAAGACTTCAAAGTTCCGTTTGAACTTGTAATAAGCTATTTCTATTTTTTCTAAGGCAAAAGTTTTTGTTAGCAAGGGTTTTAAAAAAAGCCAACTCAGCGTCGTTCCACTAATGCTTAATAAAATAAAGACACTCGCCAAAATATTGGGAAAAGACCAAGCACTCGTCAGTTGCGTCGTAGCCACGAGTACTGCTTGTAAGATCAAAATAGTAGCGACCGCTAAACACAGCGGACACCATTTTTTAACTACTTTTGCTTGGTAAATGATCGCGTAGCCAACGAAAGGAAGTGCGAATAAACTTGCCAACCAAAGTAAGCTGTAGTTTGTAATTCCACTAATGAAAAACAATATCCAGATTAAACTATAATTTATAAAACTGAGTAAACTCAAATCGCTCATTTTTATCCATCCAAGTAATTTAGCTCCTTTGGAATGTAGCACCGCTTCGCAACTTGTAGTTTCCGATAAATTGCAGAAGCGATTGGTTGTTGCAGCATTCAAACCAAATTTATGTTGTATAATAATAATGCTTAAACCAAGACCAACAAGACTGAGTAAAAAATGGATTGCTGCTACGGCACTTGCTTGAAAATAAACAATGATGGATAAAAAAATTACTGCAAAGGCGAGCGCAATTTTTTTACTAATTTCAAGCGTTCGATTCGTCGTGCTTTCCAGTAAATTTTCATTTTTTTCAATAGCGACGACGATACCATTCCATGTTGCTAAAAAATCACTCACATCAACACTCAGCACTTTTCCTTTTTCGTAAAATATCTTCAAGCTAGTAGCTTCCTTTTCTACCAACACTAATTCCATCTGTTTTTGATAAGAAACATTAGCAACAAAATATGGCGGTAGTTGTGCTAAAGTAGCTTCGTCGGTAGGTACGCGCAAAGCGATATTTTCAATTCCAAAATGCGTTAGCACTCCCGTCAAAGCGTGCAGACTAGGATAGGAAGGATGACTTTGCAGTTGTAGTTTTAACTCTGCGGAAGGAATATAAATTTGATATCGCTGAATCAATTGTTCGAGAATGAAGTAGAGTTGTTCGCTCATTTCAGTATAGGCATTAATTGTACGTTCAGTTAAAAGAGGTATTGATCTTTATCGTCAGTACTAAAGTGCTGTTTAAAAAACTGAGATACAAGCGATACTGTATAAGCGTTCGAATCTAATTCATATTTGCATAACAATTTGCGTACTAACCAAGGAAATGACGCAGCAATGGATAAAAAAATCCAACTAGCAAATGCGCTAGCTGGATTAATGGAAGCAATTAATTTTAAAGCTGTCTATAATTTTTATTCATTTAAAAAAAGGGGAAAATGAATAAAATTGAGCGATGGATAGTAGCAATGAGTATGTAATAAATCTCGAGTAGGTCGCGCAACAATAATATTTGTCCCTTCATCTACATAAAATTCATTCACGGTAACATCTATACTCTCTTTCTGTCCTTCCAATAAAATTTCATGTGGTCCTAAGCGAAGAATACCGCGGTTCTTTTGTGCGATAGTTAAGGGATGAGCAGTAGACGTCAAGGTAAAACCGTAGTTAAAATCTAAGCCATTAGGAAAGAAAAGTAAGATACAGTTTTCATCTAAAATGAAGCTTAGAAATTCTGCCAAGGCTTCACTATTATAATTAAGTCGTACTTTCCCATTAAGCTTTAGCGAATCTGAAATTGGTCCATTTTTAGACTGTCCTCTCAGAATTGGACGAGGTGGCGTGTCTTCTTCTTCTGACGGTTTACCAGGAATACCAAAAAAGGGAAGCAACATCTCTGAAAAATGCGTTTTAAAATTAGGCGCTAAAGAAGATGGTCCTAGCAAATCGTCTAAGTTAATTGTTTGCTCCTGAGCATCAATCAAACTGATAACTTCAAAACGAGTAGCAGGATAATTGTGTAGGACTTTTGCCGCAATAAAAGCGGTCCATTGCATTCCTTTTTCAAATTTAATTTCCTCTTCGCTGAGCATCCGTAAGTTAACCTCAGTGGCATTAGCGGAGGCGCTAGGTGTTTCTAATAAAATCTCTTCCCGCTGAGATTGACAAGCAAGGAAATTAAAAAAAATTAGTGTGATAAATAAGAACTTTAATACTTTCATAGGTTTATTAATTTGTTGAAGATACGGTAAGCCCGTAAGTACTAATACACAATTGAATTGTATCAATACTCATCCTACTGCACTTCTCGTGTAGAAAAAATATGCTATAAATTGGAGGCAAATAAGAGATGTCTAAATTCGATACATAGCATTGTTCTTGTCCATTTTTTACAAAATGAAAATTTTGTTGTGATGCTGCTTTTCAATAACTGCTACCGTTTATGAAAAGTTCAATTTTGTTTCTGGTTAAAGTAATTTTCAAACAACTTCACCGATTAAAACTTCAATCGAATACAAGATAATGGAATTCATAGTAGCATCATACTACAACTTCAAATCTGTTGGTGCCCAATTCATTTTTGTAGACTTTTTTTGTTTAAACGAAAGCATAACATCTTTGATTTTTAATCAAAAATCCTTTTTAAAGCATATTCTTTTCTTCTACTTGATACTGGAATTTTAGCATCTAAGTGAACAATTAGTACACCTTCTTTATTGTACTTCAGTACGTGTTTTTTATTGACAATATAAGATTGGTGACAACGGATAAAAGAATCCTCCGAAAGAATTTCTTCAATTTTTTTAATCGGTTTTGAGACGATTATTTTCTCGAGTTGTTGAGTGTAAAAAGTTGTATAATTTCCATCTGACCTACAGTAGAGAATATCGTCTTCGTACACGGCATAAACGGTATCCAAAGTTTTAAGAATTATCCTTTTATTTTTTACCCCTTTAAAATACTCGCTCGAAATTTCGATCAATTTTTGTAGGTCCTTATCTTTTTCTGTATTGTTTGCGATTGCTTTTTCAACAGCTTCCTTTAGTTCCTCTTCGTCCACGGGTTTTAAAATATAATCTAGTGCACCCACTTTAATTGCTTTGATTGCATTATTGTCAAATCCAGTTACAAAAATTACATCAAAATTTTTGGAAGGTGCTTGGGTCAGCAAATCAAAACCGGTGCCATCTGACATATGAATATCAAGAAATACTAATTGTGGCTCGTGCTTTTCTAGCGCAATCAATCCCGTAGCAACACTTTCTCCTTCTGCTACAATGATAATTTCACTATTAAAGTAAGTTTCAATTTTTTGCCGTAGATCTTTTCTTACGTGTGCTTCATCATCTATAATTATCGCTTTAATCATCTTCACTATTTTTAAATGGAATTACAAATTTTATTAGGGTTCCGTGATCACTTGGATCAAGGTCTTTTTTATTCTGAATTTCAACTTGCTGTTTCGTTGTTTTTATTAAAAAATTTGAAATCAACTGCGTGGAACTAATCCTTGCTTTTTCTTGAGCGGCAGGTGTAATGCCTACACCATTATCTTCAATAATACAAACGATATTCTCTTCCGTCAAGGTAAGGATTAAAGTAATTTTTCCTAAATAATTTATTCCTGCAAAGCCATGTTCAATCGCATTTTCAATAAAAGGCTGCAATAACATGGGAGGAATAAAAATAAAATCGTCTTTTTCTAAACCTTGCAATTTAAGCTCGTAAGTAAACTTTTCGGGAAAACGCAAAAGTTGCAAATCTAAGTACTTGGTCAAAGAATCTAATTCCTTTTCTAAAGCCACATAATTATACGCTGAATTTTCGAGAATGAGCCGCAGTAATCTCGAGAATTTTAAGAGATATTTAATGGCTACCGTTTGATTCTCCTTAATCATATTCTGAATGGTATACAAAATATTAAAGGTGAAATGTGGATTCATCTGCGACCTTAAAAGTCGTTGGTGCATTTGTAAGTTTTGCTTTTCAAAACTATACTTTCTGCGAAGGTAAAATAGTGTTCCCGTTACAACGAGAGAAATTAATAAAGTAAGTATCACTAGCAAAAAGAGTATGCGCGATCGCAAAGTCAAATTATTGATTTCTGCCCTGCGCTTCTCTTCCAAAAGGCGTAGCGCTTTCTCATTGGTTTGCTTTACCGCATCAAGGTCTTTGCTATATTTCGTTTTGTATTCTTCTTTTTGATAATCTGAAATTGAGTTGATATATTTAATCACCGATTTGACATCTTGATTCGTAGCTGCAGCTAACCTAAATTGATAAATTAAAATACTTTCTTGTAATCTACTATCAATATTTTTAAATCCTTGCTGCAGAGCAGAATCAATATAAATGCTAGCTTGATCATATTTTTTCAAATCCAAATAAACTTCAGCAATGTTGGAATAAGCCGTTGCCAAACGACTATTTTTACTATCAGCCGCAGCCGTTCTTTTAGTAAATTCTAAACCTTTTAAATAATAAGCTAACGCTTTTTTGAAGTCGCCTCTATAATAAAGGTAAACGCCATAATTTCCGTACAGTTGCCGTTTTACATTATCTGACAACCGAGCTTCTTGGCTAATGAGTTCATCTAAAATTGCAAAAGCCCCTGCTTTATCCTTTAACCGATACTTGGATTGTGCTTGCGAAATTAACGCCGCTCCGAGGTGAACGGTATCTTGTACCAACGCCAACATTTTGATGCGTTGCTGATTATTAAACAAGGCTTCTTGATAATCTCTATTCCTTTTGCATTCATTTTCTTTAAAAAAATAATACAAGGCCAAAGCACCAAAATCTTCTTCCTTATTCAGCACAGATTTGAACCGCTCACTAATTGTAATACAATCTCCAATTCTGTTTTGATCAAAATAGTTATCCCAAGCCAACTGAAAATAGTCAATCTCGCGGTCTCTAACTATTCGTTCTCCCACTTTATCTAGCGCCTGCTGAAAATAAATTGCGGCACTATCTGCCATTCCTTTTTCTTTGTAATAAGTTCCAATGAAAAAAACATGATTTGCGTATACGGAATCGGGAACTTCCGCTACTGGATCAAGCATCCATTTTTCCTGTCGTTTCAACGCTTGAAACAAAGTTTCTGAAAGGGGAAAATCTATACGCTCGTGAAGAACATCAACTTTAGAAAGTAAAGTATCCGTGGGAATCACCTCATCTTTTTCTGCACAAGACGTCAAGATAAAGAGTATAAATAAATAAAAACAGCAAGTGTATTTCAACATAAATAAGCGCTTAAACAAAGAAGTTGTTTAAAAATAAATTTGATAAATAGTTTGCTTAGTTAGCAAAAGTAAAGCTTAACCTCAGGCTACGAATAAGCAGATTTTATACCATTTTAAAATATAGTAATCTACCACACTGCGCACTGAGTTTAGCCCGACGAATCAACGTCATCACCAAAAAATGTTACACTTAATATCTGAGAATATTGCCTATTGAAATGAAACTACCTTAGTAAGTACTCGGACACAAACTATTGATTGCTTTGAATGTTAGGCTTTTGCACGTTGGCAAAATTCTACGCTATCAAAAAAATCAGTATCCCTATTTCTCTTCCGGGAAAAGCCTGAATCATTTCGGGAAGTACTTAAGTACTCCTATTTTGTTTCTTAATTGTGCCAAAGAGGTTATCTCTATTAATCTCCGATGTTGTTCTAAAATAATAATAGCAATCGAATCTATCCGCCAAATAAGACAAGATTCTTTCTAGGTACGTAGCCGTAGCTACAGTGCGAAAAAGCTAAAGTACTGTTTTGCAATACTTTAGCTAAAGCACCCGAAAGTGCTATTTTTTAAAACAATTTCTACCTATTTAAGGTAGATAAAATCCTTCTAAAAAACATTTTCTGGAAGGATTAATTTTGTCGCTAAAGATCAACTTTGCTAAAATTGATCATTAAAGGTCTAGTTATTGACAAATAATCTTTTGTCGTTAATAAATGCTTGTAGCCCTAAAGGATTTCTTATTTGATGAGCTACAAGCATTTTACGTTTATATCTTTCTATTCATCATACAATAAGAATTTTTGAAAATCAATATCGTACTCAGGGTATCTACAAACTAAATTGGAGACATCAATAAAAGGACGAGCAACAATAATATTCTGATGTTTAATCACATAAGTATCATCCACTTTGACCTTGCCCGTTGGATAAAGTTTGCCATTTATTTTGATCGGCTTTTTGTAACGGATCCAGCCTACGTTGAAAGGATCCAAGTTCATCGGATGTCCGGTAGAAGTCATGGCTAGGTACTTAAAATCAAAGCCTCTTGGAAAATAGAGCTCAATACAATTATCACTCGTCATGTACTCCAAAAATATTTTCACTTGTTTATCTACGGGGTTACTCGCTCGTTCACTAACGGGTCGTGGAGGCGTATCTTCTTGTGGATCAGGTCGTCCAAGCATGCTGAGTAGATCACCAAGGATATAACTTTCCAGTTCAATATTGAACGCAGCACTAAATGCAGAAGCAGTCGCCCCTTGCCCAATCAAAATATTTACCGGAATCGTTCTTTCATCATTATTCTCTAGTAATTCCTGAACTTCCATTCTTGCCGCATCATTAAAGCGAATGACATTAGCACTCAAGTAAGCCATCCATTGTAACCTTCTGGCCAAAATTGCCGAATCACTTTCTATAAGGAGTAAAGAAGCAAGGATTGCTGGTTCTTCGAATTCCGTAGTGGCTGTTATCAGGTTTTCCTCTAACAGGGTTTCCTGTCGATTTTCTTGACAAGAAATCATCATCATAAATAAGACTAAAAAAATTAAATAAGATTTTTTCATTTTAAGCTCGTTTTTATGGCGTTGTACGAATACAACCTCCGTCTTTAATATAGGTTTCTAGCAGGCGGAATAATTGAACGGTATAAATCTTCGTTGTTCTGTAGGAACAAGTTTAGCAAGCAGTGTATTTTATAGTTTGATTAATAAGTTAAACTTAGTTTATTTTTGAAAAAAAAGTACCCTAGCTTGTAAAAGCGTACTAAAATAAATTCATGATCGCTACCAATCTTTTCATATTTGAAATCAGGCAAATACCAATTAACCCAGTCCCTAAGGGTTATGACTAACTTGGAAATTAGTTATAACCCTTAGAGAAAATGGACGAAGACTCGTGAAAAGGTCTTATTTTTGACGTAGGTATTTGTTCAATAGTCTCTGCTATTGAAAGAGAAAGAGAAAGAGAGGATTGTTTAGTTAATGATTAATCTTCGGTCAATTTATAAGGAATCAAAAGTTTAACCTCTACGCCCGTTCCAGCGTTGGGAACGCTGGCTTTATCAATGATTTTTATTTCTTGTTTCACCGTTTTTTTCAGAAAATCTGAAATTAAGCGCATCGCACTGGACTGCTTGCTTTGATTTTGATTGGATTGTTGTAGACCGATGCCATTATCTTCTACGACGCAACTAATATACTTTGCTTCCTGCGTCATCCGCAAAATAATTTTTCCAGGATAAGTAATCTCAGCAAAACCGTGCTCGATACAATTTTCTACAATGGGTTGTAAAAGCATCGGTGGAATGAAAATGAACTCATCTTCTTCCAAGTTTTCTAAAATAATCTCGTAGCTAAATTTTTCGGGAAAGCGTACGCGTTGTAAGTCTAGGTATTTTCTTAAAGACTCTAACTCTTTATCCAATTGTACATAATTGAGCATCGAGTTCTCCAAAATCAAACGCAATAATCTCGAAAACTTGGTAAGGTGCTGAATGGCAATGTTCGGATTTTCTCGAATTTGATTTTGTGTAGCGTATAAAAAATTAAAAATAAAATGGGGACTCATTTGGGAACGCAATAGCCGCTGTTGCATCAGTAAACCTTCTTGTTCAAATTTCTTTCTCCGTTGACGATAAAAGTAAAATGTCCCTAATAACGATAGTAGGAATATCACTCCCAAAGCAATTAGAAAAGATTGCATCCTGACTCTATTCAGTTCTGATTTCTGATTTTCTGCTTGTAGTATTTCTTTTTCGTTATAAGTTTTCTCTAAGGCTAATAATTCCTGACCTAATTGATTGTTACGCAAATTTCTCTGAAATGCAACCACCGTATCCAACTCGTTCAGTAACAAATCAATACTTTGACCTGTCTCGTAAGCTACCCGCAACCGATATTTAAAATAACTATCCGCCAAATCCGTATCAATCGTATTGATACCTAATGCTTCTAAAGAGTCTAAATACGAAGATGCTTTTTTGTAGTTGCCTAACTCAAGGTAGCCTCCCGCAATATTTCCATAAGAAGCCGGCAGATATTTTTTGCCCCCTTGTTGAGCATGTGTATAAGATAGACCTTTTAAGTAATACGCTAAAGCTGCTTCATATTTTTCATCAAAAAATAAGTAGGTGCCGTAATTACCATACAACTGACGTTTGTCATTAGCACTTAGGTCCGCTTCCTCCGTTATTAAAGTATCTAAAATAGCAAATGCTTTCTCTTTTCTTTTGAGCTTAAATAAGGATTCTGCGCGAGAAATTAAGGCAGAGGGAATATTCATTTTTTCACTAGCGCCCGCCAACCTAGACATTTCAATACGTAAGGCACTACTTTTTAAAGCCGCTTCATAATTACCTTGTTTTTGGTAGGCATTTTCTTCGTAGAAATAAACTCCTGCTAAAGGAGAATAGTTTTTTTCTTTTTCTTTTTCTAATAAATTTTTGTATCGTTTCTTTACTACTTCCAAATTACCATAGTCCTCTATATCATAAAAAATAGATATAGCCCATTCAAAATACTTATGTTCTCGTTCTCTACGAATGCTGTCCTTCGTATATTCTATAGCTTCGTAATAGAACAAAGATGCTTTTTTTTTGTCTCCAATACTTTTATAAAAACGTCCTAACAAATATTGATTTTCTGCCCGAAAAGAATCTGGTACGGAGGCTAGGTTTTGTAACAAAGCTTCACTTTCTTCTAGTTCAGTTAAGTTCAACTTAACCTCTGATGGTTTATACTTTTCTTGAATTTCAATGATTCGAGCTAATTGTGCTGCTGGTTTCTTTTTTAGCTGACAAGCCCCAAAACCAACTAGCAAAAAGCAGCTAAGGATAAAGTAATAAATCCTCTTATCTCTAAAGACATTATTGTAAAATTGTGAATTTATGTTGCTCATTTTCTGTATGTTTTGTGACCTCCAACCTGATCCTTTTAAGTTTAGTAGGTGGAAGTACTTTAATTAACGGATGTAAGATATCATCCGACTAGAAAAGGGATTAACTTTTTTATTGAAAAAGTTAGTTTTGCTTTAATATTTTAAGAAATTGTTCTAAATATAGTTTAAAATGAAGTATAATCTAACTCAAAAGTTATCACCGCAATCGAACTTGGGTATTTCTATATTTTTGTTTAAGAAGGGAGTTTTACAATGGGTATTAGCTATAAACTCAATTTTTTGAATTCACCCATCGTTCCAATTTTAAGTAAATCATTTTAAAGGATAATTGCCTAAAAACAGTCGTTCTTTCTCTTATTAGTAGTCTTTTTGTATACTAAATTGTTTCATCTTTGAAGTTACAATTATGATCGTCGCCATTATTCTCGCCGCGGGAACGTCTACCCGCATGGGAGAAACCAATAAATTACTCTTAACTTATCAAGGGCAAACACTCGTGCAACGAATACACAAAGTTGTTGAACAAATAGCTTTTGAAACAGTGATTACGGTACTCGGACATGAAGCTAAACAAGTAAAAAAAGTACTGCAGTCCTCCAAAACCCAGTTCGTCTTCAACCCTGATTTTGCGCAAGGAATGACGAGCTCTATCCAAGCAGGCATTCGTGCTTGTCCACCGGACACTACTGGATTTATGATTTTTTTGAGCGACTTAGTATTGTTACAAGCAAATACGATTCAGCAATTATTCGAAACTTTTGAAGTACAATATCATCCCGAACAAGCACTTATTCTGTTGCCAACTTACCAAGGTAAACGCGGTCATCCCATCTGTTTTTCTGCTCATTTTAAAACTGATATTCTAGCACATCAAATCCCTCACGGTTGTAAAGACCTCGTACGCATACACGCAAATCATGTAATGGAACTTCCCGTAGAAAATATTTCGATTTTGCGCGATGTCGATACACCAGAAGATTTCAAACAATTACCCAATACTTAGCAATTTTTATTTCTTCTCGTAAACTAAATAACATTTTTTCTATCGAAAAAAAAAGTCAAGCGTCCGCCAATTTCGCTTTCTTTCATTTATAATTTGTTAAAAAAGTCTAACTTAATAATATCGTCTTATCTTTGAACTGATTTTGGTCTCGTGATCCACGAGATAATAGGGAATCCTGTGAAAATCAGGAACTGTTCCCGCAGCTGTAATTTCGGATAGCTGTTGACCATGATGCCACTTTTTTGTTTTCAAGAAAACAAAATGGGAAGGCGGTCAGCAGTCGAAAGAGTCAGAAGACCTGCCAGAGTCAACGTGTCATTTTTACATTTATTTTTAAATTTTTTGGGATAAATAAATGTTCAGCTTTCGGGATAAAAGCTAGGTGGTTATAATTTGTGTACGCTTCTGTACTGCCAACTGCGCAGTAGGTGGGATCGCTATAATTTTAGCACTCAGTATACCGAAAGCAAGTGTTAAGCATTTGCAATGGTAAAATTTATTTGTACTTTTTTCTTACTCTTTAGCTACGGCTATCTGTGGGCACAAGCTGGTCTGACAGATACAATCTTCACTTTGCCCGAAACTAATATCTTTAGTGGCCGACTACAAGATTTTGCCTTGGCGCAACGGTTAGACACTTTAGGGGAAAAGTACAAAAAAATAAATCCTCAACACAATCTCGCGCAAGCACTCCGCCAACAATCCAGCGTTTACATTAAAGATTATGGTCCGGGTAGATTGGCAACAACTTCGATGCGGGGCGGAAGTTCCACGCAAACGGCAGTCGTATGGAACGGATTTAATTTGCAAAGCCCAATGCTCGGGCAAATTGATTTTTCTTTGCTTCCAATTTTCTTTACCGATCATGTTACGATACAATATGGTAGCAGTAGTAGTTTGTGGGGAAGTGGCGCAATTGGTGGTGCAATTGTATTGGCAAATCGTACTGCTTATGACCAAGGTTTTCAAGTTGATTGGACCAGTCAAATTGGTAGTTTTGGGCAATTTCAAAACGGTTTAACACTAGGTTTTAGCAATAAAAAAATAGCGACCAAAACGAGTGTATTTTATCAGGTAGCTGAAAATAATTTTCCTTTCCTTACGGAAAATGGCGACACTAAAAAACTGAGTCACTCGCAGTTTGAATACTGGGGCGTACAACAAGAAAATAGAGTAACACTCAGCAAAAGCCAACAAGTCAATTTTACGAGTTGGTACCAAGAAGCAGATCGACAAATTCCACCAACGATCTTTCAACAAACCAGTGTCGCCCAACAAAAAGATCGGCAATGGCGTAATAGTTTGGAATGGAAATATTTTCAAGAAAAATCAAATTTGAGTGTACGGGCAGGTTGGTTTTATGAACAACTTCGTTACCAAGATTCTATTGCGAATATTGATGGCAATAGTAGTGCGTGGACTTATTCTACCGCTGCCGATTATCAATACCAAATTCATCCGCAACATAAATTAGAGGTCGGGCTTAACTTTAATTACATTCAGGCACAAGCCAAAAATTATTTAGATCAACCTACTGAAAAAAGAGCCGCACTTTTTCTCGCTTACCAATGGCAAAGTCGAAAAAAGAATTGGCGAATCAGTACCAACATTCGTAAGGAATGGGTCAATCAGCAAGTTGGTCCTTTAGTCCCAAGTCTTGCTTTTGAAACTAAAATATTACCTACTCTTTTTCTGAGTGGAAATATCAATGCAAGTTACCGCCTACCTTCCTTCGACGATTTGTATTGGTCGCCCGGTGGCAATCGAGATTTACTACCCGAAGAAGCTTGGAGTCAATCACTGGCTTTGCGTCTACAAAAAAAACAGTATAGTTTATCTTTAACGGGTTTTAATCGGCAAGTTAAAAATTGGATTATTTGGTTGCCACAAGGTCCTTTTTGGTCGCCCCAGAATTTGCTTGAAGTTTGGAGTCGAGGCTTTGATGCGAAAGCAAATGTCGGATGCTCTCTTGGAGACTTACGGGTAAGTATCGACTTGAGTTACGAGTTAGTTTTATCCACCAATCAAAAAGGAAAAACTGAAAATGATCCTAGCATAGATCAGCAACTCATCTACGTTCCTCTGCATAAAGCATTTACTAACATTCAACTCAGTTATCAACATTGGAATGTTAGTTTGTATCAAAACTATACAGGTTTGGTTTACACCTTGGCCGATAACTCGGAAAGTTTGGACGCGTATTTTTTGCAAGATGTAGTCTTACAGCGTTCCTTAATTTTCAAGCAACATCGTTGGGAAATATTTGCAAAAGCAAAAAACCTTTGGGATCAAAATTACGTCGTAGTTGCTGCACAAGCGATGCCCGGACGTAATTACGAATTTGGAATTCACTTTAAATTTAATCATAAAAATAAATAGCAATATGAAATTAATTTTTACAATTTTACTTTTTGTCAGTTTCAGTCTGACAAGTTCTGCACAAGTTTTTGCTGACTTTGAAATGCCGCAAGATACTTTCTACAATGGAAGTGATCAATCTGGTGGCTTTAATTTCTCTGTTAATATAGGAGGGGGAAGTTCTTCAACTATTGATTTCTCTTTTTCGAATGTATACAATCCTGACTTTGGTGGCTACTGGCAAAGTGGCTGGGCGATGTCTACGATTGATGATACGAATACTTCAGGACCTGGAAATTTATATGCTTCCAAAGCACCAATTACAGATTTAGTGTATGAGAAATATGCAGTTGGTCAGCAAAATTCAGGAGTCAAACTTTCTGGCTATCCTAGTTCTTTTGCTGGATTAACAATTACAAATACTACCTATGCGCATAATAGTATAAGAGATGGTGACATGTTTGCTACAGCATTTGGAGGGATGGATGGCAATGATCCAGACTTTTTCTTATTGACTATTTTCGGTTATGAAGGAGGACAAAAAATAGAATCAGATAGTGTCGAGTTTTACTTAGCAGATTATCGCTTTGCCGATAATTCGCAGGATTATATCGTAGATAGTTGGACCAACATTCCTTTAAGTAGTACAGGATTTTCCTACGCTGATAGCATTTCTTTTCACCTAACTTCTTCTGATACCTCCGCTGGTTTTTTCAATACTCCTTTATTCTTCTGTCTTGGGGAAATAGATGTTGTTTATTTGAGTACCAGTGAAGTCGAAAAAGCCGCTGCAAAAGTAAAACTCACACCCAACCCAACTGCTGATATTTTAAATATTGATTTCGAAGAAATTCAGTCTGCCTTAACCTTAGATATTTTGGATGCCCGCGGTGCAAAAGTATTTAGCAAAAACTTGAGATACCAAGATCGAGATCAAATTGATGTATCTACGTTACCACCTGGCGTTTATTTTTTACACGTGCGAGGAGAAGTTTCTTTTGCTAAAAAGTTTATTAAGAAATAATTCATGAAAAAGATATTTTTTTTACTCGTAGTAGTAAGTTATATCAATTCGTTGCAAGCTCAATTTCCTCCAGCAGCGGGGGAAGTTGGGACTACAGCAATTCCCGCAGATAGTAATATTTTTGTCGATTGGGCAAGTACTTGTATTGTAGAACGTGGTTGGCGAGATATTGCACAAACGGACTCTGGATATGTCGATTTTGGAATAGCTAATTTTGCAACGGGTGTGGTGAATAATTCTGTAGTCAGCCTTGGAGATGGAGGAGTGGCAACGCTCAGTTTTAGTGCTCCAATTATCAATGGTCCGTCTTGGGATTTTGTTGTTTTTGAAAATGGATTTACCGGTTTTTTAGAAATAGCTTTTGTAGAAGTAAGTTCTAATGGAAATGATTTTTATCGTTTTCCAGCAACTTCTTTGACGGATACTTTGACGCCGCTTGGAAGTTTTGGTGCTATCGATCCTACCCAAATTAATAATTTGGCGGGCAAGTATGTTGGTGGTTTTGGGACACCATTTGATTTGGAAGAGTTATCAACTATTGTTGGTTTAGATGTTAGTAACATTACGCATATTCGGATTGTCGATGTAGTAGGTACCCTTGACGATGATTATGCAACGCGCGATGCCGATGGTCGAAAAATTAACGATCCTTATCCTACTATTTTTGAGAGTGGTGGTTTTGATTTGAATGCCGTTGGTGTAATTCATTCGAGTGTGGTGAGTAGCATGGAAAATGTGGAAAGTCCCGCTTTAGCTTTGTACCCGAATCCAATTCATGCCGGGCAAGTTTTAACGTTACAACATTTATCTGAAAAAATATTGACCGTAGAATTGTACGATCGAGTTGGAAAAAAAATACGATCTTGGGAAAAACCAGCACAAAGTCAATTTCCATTGGATCAAATTCCTGCGGGGCTTTACGTATTACGAATACAAACAAAAAATTCTGAGCTGCTCAAAAAAGTAATGTTATTACCATGAGATTAATTTATTGTTTTTTAATCTGCTGTTGTTTTTTTATGGCTTGCCAAAAAGAAGATAATACGCCAAATGCACCACTAAATATTGAAAGTGCAAAAGGTGTTTTCATTTCCAACGAAGGTGGATTTAATGCGGGAAATGCTTCGGTAAGTTATTACGATTTTGCTACAAAAAACATCCGTAATAAAATTTTTCAAGATGCTAATGCACGCTCGCTTGGAGATGTTTTGCAGAGCATGGCAATC
>JBGCFY010000074.1:0-73352 GCA_045110315.1 Saprospiraceae bacterium | reverse complement strand
AAAAGCACTTAGCTATGCTGTTCGTGAAAAAATAATATCTCGCAAAGAAAAAGGAGAAAGCTTTAAGGAAATATCTCTGGCTCTAGGTTGTTCAGAGTCAGGAGCAAAAAAGATCTGGTATTCCTATAAAAAGCAAGGATTATCAGTATTAGATAATAATTATTCAGGATGTGGTCGAACCTCAGTTTTCCCACAAGCAGTACTTGATGCTATTAATGAAATAAGAGATAACAACCAAGGAGCTACCTATGTGTATAGCAAATTGGTTAAAGATTACCCTAGTTTATCAATACCCACTGCTCGAACAATTAGTCGTTGGTGGAAAAAGCAAGGAAAAAACCGCCAACGAGGTCGTCCAGTGTCTTCTGAAAAAAAACTTGGGTAGAACAAGCACACCACACTTGGCAAATAGA
This sequence comes from Saprospiraceae bacterium, assembly GCA_045110315.1. Taxonomy (GTDB): domain Bacteria; phylum Bacteroidota; class Bacteroidia; order Chitinophagales; family Saprospiraceae; genus CALFBG01. The sequence continues at coordinate 72,939 of JBGCFY010000074.1, read as the reverse complement.
CGGTAAAGAACAAGTAGTTTTAAAGAGTGGTAAAAAGGTAAGCTGGATGAACATAGCAGATGAAGGCACGACGGCTCATTTAAAAGCAATTGTGCAAGATTGCGTAACGGTTGGTTCGATGTGTGAACAATCCGTTACTCGATTAATTAATGATTGCTTCAAAATATGGGGTTTGCCTAAACGAATAAAAATAGATAACGGACACCCTTTTGTTACTCCTGGTTCTATGGATGTTCCAACAACAAGTAAAATGTGGTGGATTGGTTTAGGAATAGAGGTTATTCAAAATCAACCTCGCTGCCCTCAACAAAATGGGGCTGTTGAATGCTTGCAGGGTATTATGAAAAGTTGGTCAAATCCCAAAGAGCAAAGAAGTATTGAAGATCTACAACAGCGATTAGATAAAGAAAGTGATTTTCAAAGAAATCATTATCAAATTCCTGCAAAAGGAAATAAAACACGAATAGCACTTCATCCGTCTTTGCAGAATAACCCTGTAAAATATGACCCAGATAAATTTGATATCAACCTAGTTTATAATTTTTTATCTCAGCAAGTGTGGGAACGTAGCATTAATAAAGGAGGTAAAGTAAACATGATGGGTATCGAAACCTACATTAATTATAAAATGAAAAAACAACCAGTTACAGTAACTTTCGATCCACTTGAAAAACAATGGTTAATCCGAACGGAAAATGGTACGCTACTGAAAACATCAACTAGAGGCGTTCCTTTAGAAAAACAGATTAAAGATTTTGCAATAATTTCAAAGAACTAGGTGCCAAATAAATGGCGCTTTAATAGTATACAACTTTGTAACTATTTAACAATACACAACTTTGTGTCTCATGACACACCGTTACGGAGGATAAAAAAGCTAAAAACTTGGGCAAAAGATCAATTCATAAACATTTTTAGAGTTTTTAAACAACTTCATTATAATCCAAAAAAATATTCTACTTTTAGGAATGAATACGAAGGCGCACATTTTAGAAAGCATCCATAAGTCTTGCATTCAAATGCTACTCCAAGAAGCTTTCTACGGGCGAATAATGATGCAGCTTCCTAAAGTTATTGATGAGCACGCAACGCAGGCGAGTATCCAACGTTGGAAAGCACAGGTGCTAAGTTTTATTGTTTCCCCTCAATTTTGGCAATCCCTAAACGACACACAACGACTAAACTTAATCAAACGCGTTGTTTTAGAATTAATCTTTAAGCATTCTTTCTTTCCCGAAAGTGGTTCATCAGAGGCTTTATATAAAATGGCTTTACAAGCTTGTGTAACACCGTATTTGAATCCAGTAACGACAACGGAAGAAGTTACCTTTACGAAACTAACTAACCTGGCCAAACATTACCAAATTGATTTTTTACCGCAACAAATGCTTGCTTATTATTACCAACAATTAGAAAAACTGAATCACGCAATTATACAAAACCCTACGGCAACGCTTCCTAGTGAACTAACTAAACTACGAGCAAATTTAGATTTTTCGAACAAGTCGAAAATAATTTTTCCCCAAGATTCCAATCCCGCAACACAAAAAATTCTAGCGTATCAGGTTGAAACTTTACTACAGAAAAGTCTGCTTCAATTGTCGACAGCAGAAAAAAACAATTCTAACTTTCCATTGACTCTCATTGAAAAACTAGTTCGTCAAAATCTTGTACAAAAAAGTACGATCAATTGGAAAAGACAATTGCAGCTTTTCGCAAGTAGTAGTCGAAAAACAATCTTGAGCAATACCATCCACCGGCCGTCCAAACGCTACAACACTACGCCAGGACTGAAGATAAAAAGACGACAAATCATTTGGATTGCCATCGATACTTCTGGGAGTATTCAACAAGAAGACTTTGATGTTTTTTTTCGAGAAATCAATCAAATTTGGCGGAGGGGCGCGGACGTTTTTTTATTAGAATGCGATACTGCCATTCAAAAGAAATATCACTATCAAGGTCAAGCGCCCAAAGTTATTCATGGTCGAGGGGCAACTAATTTTACGCCAGTGCTTACCTTAGCTAATGAGCAAGCACAGTTGGATGCACTGCTCTATTTTACCGACGGTGACGGTTTACCTCCGAGTATCAATTCCCGTTATCCTTTGCTTTGGGTAATTAGTAAAAATGGAATCACAGCAGATCATCACTTTTGGAAAAAACTTCCCAGCAAAAAAATTAAAATTCATTTTTAAATTATGGAGCAAGCTTATCTATCGTACGGAACTCCTTCGAGTGCGCAAACCGTTCTAACATTTGCACAACACTTGATTACCCAAAACTTAGCCGCAGAAGCTCGTGGACAGCGAAAATTCCCCATTTGTATTTGGGGTACACATGGCATTGGAAAAACGGAGTTGGTAAGACAATTGGCAACAACACTTGATTACCAATGGGCTTACGTCGCACCAGCGCAATTTGAGGAAATGGGAGACTTGCTAGGAATGCCAAGTTTACAAGATGAGCAAACTATTTTTCATCCACCAAGCTGGGTACCAACGACGGAAGGTCCAGGTATTTTACTCCTTGATGATATCAATCGCGCGGACGACCGCATTCTCCGAGGATTGATGCAGCTCTTGCAAAACTATGAATTAATGAGTTGGAAATTACCCGCTCAATGGCAAATTGTACTCACGGCTAATCCAGAAGGTGGCGACTACAGTGTCACACCACTTGACGATGCGATGCTGACGCGCATGATGCACATTAGTCTTAAATTTGCGGTAAAGGATTGGGCAATTTGGGCCGCAAAAAATCAAGTTGATCCCCGTGGAATTGACTTTGTTTTACGGCATCCAGAATTAGTGAACGGACAACGAACTACGCCAAGAACCCTTGTGCAATTTTTTAGTAATATCGCGACAATTCCCAAGCTAACGGAAGCATTGCCCTTGATCCAATTACTTGGTGCAGCTTGTTTGGATGAAGCTACCGTAGCCGCTTTCATTCATTTTGTACAACAAGAAGAGGCAAGTATAATAACACCAGCAGCAATTTGTAATGCTAACAAATTTGAAAGCCAAGTATACCATCCTTTACAAACGATTGTTCAACAAGAAGTATTGCGCGTCGATATTTTAGCAGCACTTTGTACTCGATTTAAAAACTATCTCGTGGTTAATAACATTAGCCCGAAAGGGAAAGTACTCCAGAATATTCAAGATTTTATTAAAATAGATTTCTTACCAAATGACTTGCGTTTAAGCTTTTTGCAAGATCTGATCAGTGCAGAAAACAAAAAGCTAAAAACCGTACTTGATGATCCAAGTATTGCACAGTTGTTATTACAGAAAATGTGAAAAAGAGATTTTTTACTGCGTTAACCGAAAACGAACGCCCAAACCAAAACCGAGTTGATCGTAAGCAACGGGAAGGGTCAACGCAGTTTGCTTTTCATTCCCATTAGTCGTCGATGAAATTTCGGTGGAGTAATCGATAGTCTTGGCAGTGCCCAAATTATCAAGAGATGCGACGCCGTCAATTTTGTAACTCGTAAACGTTGCCGTTTCTGTGGCTACTTGTAGGGCGAGGTAATCCATTTCAATAAAAAAGCTGAGTAATTTACTCACTTCAATATTGGCACCAATCGCAGTTTTTAAGCCCACTGAGAAATCATTTTTCAAGGAAATGGAAGCTTCAACATCTTTAGCCAAAACTTCGTCGCGATAAGCATAAGTCAAATCTGTACGCTGATAAACCGGTAAGGTAAAACCTATTTTGCTATAAAACTGAAAGCCATCGCCACCGGTGCTGATCAGTAAGTTAGGCGTAAGGTAAAGCCGTTGACTTTCTAAAGCAAAAGCAGTAATGAGCGGTAAAATGCTTGACGGTGGACTACCGATATTATTTACAAAATAAGGCGCGGGTAAATTTTCTACTCGATAAATTCCACCCGTTGCATTAATGTCAGTTCCAATTAAGAAGCTAGCATCTAAGGTAAAAGCAAAATTTTCGCTTAAGCAAAACATCCAGCTAACTTCAGGGTGAATACCTGCACCTAAGGAAAATTTCTCACTAGAGATTTTTCCAGCATCAGCTTTAATAATATTAATCGACTCATTGCGACCAAAAGCGTAAGCCGCTTTAACCGTAACAAAGGACTGAGAAAAAACTAAAGTGCTCTGCAATAGCAAGAAAAAGCACAAGACATTTCGCATAGTAAAATATTAGCGCGGAGTTTGTTCAATTGCTTTTTTAGAAACCGAAGCCGATAGATATTTGGTAGTTTATGTTATGATCAATATCATTTCTAGGAACTAGCGTACCATTCTCCGAGGTTAATTTCGAAAAGTCAAAATCATTATTAGAGGCATCGAGCAGTCCATAAGTAAAAGTAAAACCTAAGTAAAGTCCTCGATTGATATAATAGTTTGTCCCTGCGACTAATCCTACATCGAAGATGTTATAATAACTACCATCTTTTTCCGTTCGTTCGTAATAGGCACCAACTTCTTTATCTAAAATAACTGATTTACCATCCAAAATAAATATGATTGGATCTAGTCCCGCTTCGTCTGCTGCTTGCCCCGGCTCATCTTTAAAATAATCATAAACTAAGATTTGAGTATACTCATTAAGCACCGAACCCGTTGGCGTTACCCCTTCGTAGCGTAATTCTCCTTCTCCCCGCGAACGCACCAAAAATCCTAGTTCGACTCCTCCAAAAAGCTCTAAGCGGCGATCGAGTATTTTGACGTAAGCCATAATTGGTATGGTAAGGTAAGAGTTGGTAATGTCCAAAGCAACATTTCTCGTACCGGTAGTAAAGATCGTTTCATCCGTTGACGCGGTAAACGTTTTAAATGATTTTCCACTATATTTATAAGCCGTACCTTTTTGGGTATAGACCAAACCTGCTTTCAGACCGAAAAAATCAGTAATCTTAGCAACGACGCCACCACCGACGTGAAAACCTGTCCGTGTACCGAAAGATTCTAACGAATTTCCATCTGCTGATTCTGCATCACCAACAATTTGGGAAAAATTTAAACCTGTCTTAAATCCGTATCCCCATTCCTGTGCAACGGCGGAGGATGTACTGATAAAGCTGACAATCACAAAAAATAAAAACAACCGCTTCATAGATCTTTTTTTTAGGTTTTTGATAATAGGAACATTGAAGTTGTTCAAACAAGCTTCTTGTTCAAAACAAAGGTAATACTCTTAAGTTTAGAAAATGAGCCTACCTTGACATTTCTAGTAAAAAAGACAAAACAAGCCATTTCAGAGGATTCTACGCCCATTTTGGTAACTAAATGCTTAGATAAAATTTGCAATTACAAGGCGAGAAAAGCAACTTTGTAGTAGAAAGCCGCTTTAAAACTTTAGAAGTTGCTTGACAAATTTAATATTATGAATTTAAAATCCGTTTTGCGCATCTTCAGTGTCCTCCTAGGGCTATACATTCTTTTGCTGCTCGTTACCTATAGCTTTCAAAAGCAAATTATCTTTCGACCGCAGCCACTAGCCGCTACACACCTCTTTGAGTTTTCGGCAAACTTCGAAGAGTTTGAGCTCATTGCCGAAGATGGTCACGCGATTAATACTTTATATTTTAAACGTAAATCTCCCGCAAAAGGATTGGTGCTCTATTTTCATGGCAATGCAGACAACTTGCAACGTTGGGGTAAATATCACGAGGATTTCACGGCGCGCAACTACGAAGTTTTGATGATTGACTACCGTGGATACGGCAAAACGAAAGGTCCACTCAGCGAAACAGCCATGTACCAGGATGCTCAACTCGCTTACGATTGGGCACGAAAAAAGTATCCCGCCGAAGAAATTATCATTTACGGGCGATCATTGGGTACCGCCGTCGCCTCCAATTTAGCCAGTAAAAACAACGCAAAACGGTTAATTTTAGAAACACCTTTCAATCACATCGAAAAACTATTTTGTATCCAAGTTCCCATTCTTTGGTTGCCCTTTCCTTTGAATTATGCCTTTCCCAACGATAAACATCTGCAAAGCGTTGATTATCCCGTCAGTATTTTTCAAGGAACGGAAGATCGTTTGGTTCCCAATCGTTCCACCGAGCGATTGCGTCCCTTTTTAAAATCGGGCGATCAGTTTTATAGTGTAGTTGGTGCCACGCATTACGACTTGAGTAAATTTGAAGATTTTCAAAAACAGCTGGACTTAATTTTGGGAACAAAAAAATAGTTCTGATATTTGCAGCATGAGTAGAAGAAATAAACTAGCAAAATTTTCAGAATTGGCAAGTCTGCCCAATGTATACGAAAATGCCGACCCTAAAAACCCAAGATTAGAAGGATTAGATCATCAATCCGTTGAGCTTAAAGGTCGCTGGGCGGCTACTCATTTTAAAAACGAGCAACCGATCGTCCTAGAGTTAGCTTGTGGTCGTGGAGAATATACGCTTGCACTCGCCGAGCGATATCCGCACAAAAACTTCATTGGTGTTGATATCAAAGGAGCTAGAATTTGGCAAGGTGCAAAAAAGGCCCTAGAACAAGAGTTATCAAATGCCGCTTTCTTACGAACTCGTATTGAACAAATTGCTACTTTTTTCGCACCAGAAGAAGTTAGCGAAATTTGGATTACCTTTCCCGATCCATTCCTCCGAGAAAGTAAAATTAACCGCCGACTCACCGCCGCTAATTTCATTACACATTACCGAAAAATTCTAGCAAAAGATGGGATCGTTCAGCTCAAAACGGATGATGACACCTTATATGATTTTACGCTAGAAACCATTGAAGAAACGGAAGGTTGCCAGCTTTTATACCAAGATGACAACATCTACAACAAAGCCTTACCCGTAGAGGAATTAGAGATTAAAACCTATTACGAAAAGATGCATCTCGCTAAATTAAAAAAGATCAAGTATATTCAATTTAAAATTAATTAGCATCCACTGAAGTAAGCATTTTGTTTCGTTCGGTCATAGATAAATTTTCTTAATGTAATTTTTTTGACTACTTTTAGTCAACATTAAGCTTTCATCTGTGAAATGAAATACAAAAACTACCTTTTTTACGGTTGCATTTTGCTCTTTTCTAGTACGCTTTCTGCTCAGGTTCCCAAGCTGTCCTTTCGATCCATTGGCTTAGAAGAAGGACTTGACGAGCGTTATCATACTTTTCTTAAAAAAGATACGAAAGGCATTCTTTGGATTAGTTCAACAAATGGTTTGTTTAGCTACGATGGTCAGCTTTTAAAAAAATATGTAACGCAAACCAATGCTCCGAATGGCATGCGCGACAACAATATCCAGAGCAGTTTTTTTGAAGATCAGCAAGGAGATCTTTGGTTTACAAGTCTTACAGGCATTAATATTTACCATCGCCAATCGGATCACTTTTCAAATTTTCAATTAAAAGATGAGCAAGATCAAACCTTAAATTCCGACTACCATATTTTTGCTTTTACGAATCAGCGACTGCTTTGGCTACGGATAGATACTGCCATTTACACCTATGATCTTGAATCGAAAGTTAGCCAAAAACGTATAGATAGTAAAGGGATTTATTTTCATGCTCAACTAGATCCACAACAGAAAGTTCAATATGTTTTTAGTTGCCCTTTTTTCAGGCAGTCGGGTTTTGAATTAATTACTTGCTTGCCCGATGGCACCTTGGAGAAAACTGTTTTCTGGAAAGAAGGATATCAAGATAAGTTTATTGAAATTAGAAATGTCCTTCCTATAAATGATCAATCCGTTTACTTTTTTGCTGATCGTGGCATTGTTTTCTTTGACTTAACTAAAAAAACACCTGTATTAATTCCTGCACCCGCCGCTGCAAATGACGGCTTCATCTCAGGAAGTTTTCTCGATGCTGATAATTTACTCCTCACCAGTTCTTCCGGTTTGTGGATATACACAATTAGCACCGCAAAATTTTCGCGCTACTTACCAGCAGAAAAAAGTTTAAGACAAACAAGTATTGCCGTTTACAGTGACTACGAAGAACAAATTTGGTTAGCCCTTAAAGATGAAAATGATTTGTATACTGCTTGGAATAAATCAAATCCATTTCAGCAAAATATTTCTCCCAAACTTTCAGAAAGTCAAGTTGTCAGTTCCATTGCAGAAGATCACCTTGGCAATATTTGGCAATTAACCGCAAAACGTACCTTAGAAATTTATACTCCGACGGGAAGCTACCTAAACAGTGCTTCCAGCGATTTTGGTGATCAATCCATTACCAAGATAAAGCAACTTACCGCTTCTCCTCAGGGTGATATTTTTATCTTAAGAGGCCATCAGATTTTTCAATATTTAGTACCTCAAAAAAAATGGCAGTTAGTTTATCAGAGTAAAATAAATAAAATTATTTTCTTTAAAGCCATTAGTAAATCAAGGATTGTATTAATGCAACAAAATGAGCAATTATTGCTACTACAAAAAGATAGTAACGCTCAATGGAGTACGCAGACATTCCCTAGTCCAGTAATTGAGCCGCTTAGTAGTACTCGTTTTTTTATTCCAAATAATAATCTTTTATTGCTACCAATTGGACAAAACCTTGAGCTTTACGCTCTACAGAAAGATACTACTTATTTGTTACAACGAATTTCAATCGACTTTGAAATTTCTAGTATAGCAGCATCGAGTACCACAAAAAAATATTGGCTCGGAACGAATCAGGGACTCAAACAGTTACAATACAAACAAGATCAATCTGTCTTACAGCACGATCTTGTTGAAGCAACAAGTACGATTCGCAATGTGTTAGAAGACCGAGCGGGTTTGGTGTGGTTTACAACTGCGCAAAATCTACATTGTTTCAATCCTGAACTCGGCACACAAACAAGTTTTAGTATGCTCGATCAATTGCCAACAAAAGCATTTCAACTCTACGCCGCACAGCAAAGCCGAGATGGGAAACTTTGGTTTGGCACCAATCAAGGAAGCATTAGTTTTGATCCAGTTACAACAAAAGTTTATCCTTTCTTACCCAAAGTGCAATTGAAAAATTTACAGCTTAATAATATTCCTTTTTTAACAACGTTCGAATTAGCTCATCGTAAAAACTTAGAACTAGCACACGAACAAAACAATTTGAGTTTTGAAGTACAAGTCATTGGTACTTATCTTCCTCAACATACGAAGTTGTATTATCGCTTACTCAATTATGATACGCTTTGGAAAGCGATTGAACCTACGGAGAAAATTAGATTCAATCAATTGCAAGCGGGCGATTATCAATTAGAGTATTACAGTTTAAATGTTAATCAGCAAAAAACCAAAACCCAACAACTCGCTATTACTATTCATCCTCCTTTTTGGCAAACTTGGTGGTTTTACCTTTCTTCGACCTTAGCCTTAATTGGTATTGTTTTTCTCTTTGCAAAACTCTACGTACGACAGAAACTTAAAGTCCAAGCAAGACAACTTGCCCAACAATTAGCCTTGCAAGCAGAACGCAACCGCATCGCGGGAGAGCTACATGATGATTTAGGCTCCGGCTTATCTACCATTAAGTTTTTGAGTGAAGATTTAAGTCAATTACCGACGCAACAAAACCAAAAAAAGCGCCGGAAAAATATTGCCCGCATCAATCAATCCGCACGGGAATTACTAGAAAAAATGAGCGATATTATTTGGGCGATGAACACGGATAATGATCATCTCGAAGATTTGCTTTTGTACTTATACCAATACGCCGATGAATACCTCAGCACGCACCAGATTACTTGTCATATTCAACTCCCTGCGACGATTCCATCTATTCCTTTGAGAAGCGAAAAACGAAGAAATATCTTATTGGTCCTGAAAGAAATTTTCCACAATGTGGTAAAGCATTCCCAAGCGAGCATAGTCCATTTTGACATTGAACTTACCGACCAACACTTAAAACTAAAAGTACATGACAATGGAATTGGTTTTATACCCGATGCTTCCACGTCAACGGGTAATGGCATTCCCAACATCCAACGAAGAACAGCAGCGATCAATGGAAAAATACAGTGGCATTTACAAGAGGGAACCTTGATTGTTTTAATCATTCCTCTAGTACCAACTAAACAAAAGTTATAGTACAACCACAGCAACAAAAATCTACCTTAGGCTTATGATAACCGTAAACATCGTAGAAGACATTCCAGAAATTAGGAATAGCATTCAACAACACCTTGAGCAAGTAAGTGACCTGAATTGTCTCCATACTTTTGCGAGTGCAGAAGCAGCGCTCGGCGGGATTTTACTGCAACGTCCCGACGTTGTTTTAATGGATATTGGATTACCAAAAATGAGTGGCATCGAATGTATGCTCAAAATTAAAGCACAATATCCAGAAATCAAATTCTTGATGTTTACTGTTTTTGATACGGACGAAAAAGTTTTTGAAGCGCTCAAAGCGGGTGCCGATGGCTATATTCTAAAACGCGAACCGATTCCTAAAATCATTGCTGCGCTTCGTGAAATCTGCACCGGCGGTGCGCCCATGAGTAAATCAATCGCCCTGAAAGTCCTCCATAGTTTTCACGTAGAAAAACCAACCGTAACACCAATCGAAACGCTAAGTAATCGTCAGGCCGAAATCCTAGAAAAACTAAGTAAAGGAATGCCCTATAAACTCATCGCCGGTCAACTTAAAATTTCTATCGGTACGGTGAAGCAACACATTCATCAAATTTACAAAAAACTACAAGTCAATAATAAGACCGAAGCCATCAACAAATACTTGGGAAGAGATTTTGACTGAACAAAAGTTATAGTTCACGGAGATCAAGCTAAGTGTAACTTTGTATTGATAATTATTTATAACCCTTTTAATTAAAAAAAATAAAATCTCATGGGAGAAGAATCAGGTATTTTAATAGATATTACTACATTAAATACTTTATTAGATCAGTTGGATAACACTATATATGATTCAACTAAGGGCATTGCATTTAGAATAGAAAAAGAGTATGATGAAAAGGAAAAAATTAAAATCGACAAAATGCAACTACTTCAAGTTTGGTTTGACAAACCAAGTAAAGTAATGTGTGGCGAGGCTTACTCTTTAACAAACGATGATTCTAGAGTCATAAATATAGCACAAAGAGATCAGCCGACCCCTAATAATCCTGTCTGGGAATACGGAACGCTCTTACAACAACAACAACAACAACAACAACAACAACAACAACAACCTATCGATGAAGGTTTTTCATTTAGTTTTTTCCACCATAGCGCCGTTAAACAATTAATTAAGCACGGCAAACAAGGAGAAGCTACGCACCTCCTTCTAAGAGGAAGCAGCTTCTTGAGTGGTGATAAGTCATGGTTTAACTTTACGCTAGAACCCGCTTATATTCTCAATTCCATTGTCACTCCAGAAGTCTTAGGTTTACCGCTCTTTGCAATCGGTCTCTCTTGCCCTCCAGATTGGTATAATGGTGAAGGATATACACTAAAAGGACTTCAAAAATTCTATGCAGACGTACAGAAATGTACTCGCCCTTAGTAATAAATAAATAACCTTTTTTAGTAAAAAAAATTATACTCTGGTTAACCAGAGCACAGCCACACTTATGTCATTAACAGCCTAAGTTTTATAACTTTCAAGAAATCAAATATGAAAAAATCAATCTTCTTTTATAGTTTAGTTTTCCTATTCTTTATAATGGGAAATGTAACGACTGCTTATAGTCAAAAAATCAAAAAGCTAGGCTTAGCCAGCGAACTCGTCTACTTCAAAACCACGGCAGAATTCGAGCTAAGTACTATTTTAATGGATGATACGCTACGACAGAATCGTCCTACAGAAGTATTTAATGTTTTAAAAAAATATCAGGTCTTATCTACACAAGTTGACCAATTTATCACCCAATTAACAATGGATATTCGTCAACAAAAAAATAACTTAAAATTATATAACCGATTAGACAAGAAAGTTAAAGGCGGAAAAGATGAAAAAGATGAAAAAGATGAAAAAACTAAAAAATACTTAACAGCACTCAATATCATTCATCAATCCTTAGACAGCTACATTAAAGAAACAACTACTTTGAAGGAGATAAAACTGAAAGATGCTCCATTAATAAACTTATTTACGCTTGATGCTAAAAGTTTGGAGGCAATTGAATACTTTGACAACATCATTAGCATATACAAAGTGATTGAAGGAATTCTAACTGCCCGTCGAGAACGCACTGCAAAAGCAGCCGACAGTTTGATTGAGCAATTACTAAGTTTGCGGCTAAAATCTCCTAGAGAATTACTCGCTCTCAAAACTCCTAAAAAAGCAAAGTAACAAAAACACATTCTCTTCACTACGCTGAGTCACTAATCCGCTCAGCGTAGTTCTCCAATTACAACCTCCCCGTCTTCTCCGCTTCAAATTTCACCGTCAACCTTCTCGCTTCCGCTAAAATTTCTTTTGGATAACCAGCGATTTCTAAAATTCGAATCGCATTTTTTTGCTTCAAGGCGCCTTGCTTAATTTTGTAATCAAAGGATAGTTTTTCGTCGGCAATACTTTCTTGAAAATAGTGCAATTCGTATGTGTCGGATAAGAGTTCGGTCAGTTCGATGTCGTGTGTAGAAACAAACACGATATTATTTTTTTGAGTCAGGTAAGCAAGGATCGCTTTGGCGGCGCTGATGCGTTCAATCGTATTGGTGCCTTTAAAAACTTCGTCGATGGTAAAGAGGAACTGTGGTGCTTGTTCGGCGCAATCAATTAAGTGACCAATCGCGGCGACTTCTTCCATGTAGTAACTTTTGTCTTCTTGCAAATCGTCCGTAATTCGAATCGAACTGGCAATGGCTAAAATCGGTGCGCGGTATTTTTTGCTAAAAGAAGTATTCATCGTTTGTGCCGCAATCAGGTTGAGGTTGACCGTGCGAATGAAGGTCGTTTTACCAGACATATTAGAGCCCGTCAGCAACAAACTTTTATTTACCAAGTGTAAATCGTTCTCAACACAGTTTTTAACTAAAGGGTGATAAATCCCGACTAGTTCCATCTCTTTTTGTGCCGCCGTGAAAATGGGCTGGCTGTAAAACGGCAACTCCGTACGCAAGCGGTTAATCGAAAGTCGCAGATCAATTTTTCCAATAAAATCAAATAAAGATTTGATCGCCGGTCGGGCAACTTGAATGTCATCAACGACCGTATGAAAAGTACTAATTTCCGTTAACGTGATAATTTTGAATAACTCAAAAATATACCAGATGAGCGAAGTAATTTCATTACCCTGCAAGTTTTCCGTTTTGAGTAATAACACTTTCCCCGTTAGTTTTTCTACTTGGTGGATTTGTTTGGTAAGCGTTGCGTCAATACCTTTTTCTGGTTGCGTATATACCAAGAGTTGCTTCGCCGTTTTGGTTAGTCGTACCAGTCGCGCAAAGATCGCCGCAAAATTACCAATCCGCATTTTGTGCCAATAATGCAGAAAGAGATTAATCCCGAAAATCAAAATTAGCAATAATAAAAAGCTGGGATAAAAAATACTCGCAAAAATACTGAGGAAGGTAATCATTTGCAGCACCCGAATGACACTGAAAAAATTAAGCCGTGGTGGCAAATCGCCAAAAATCAAAAAGGGAAAATAATAGTCATTACTCGTCGACAATTGCGATAAAATCTTTTGCAGCGCAACGGTACGCTTTTCATCCTGAGTATAAAAATTCAATTCGCTTTCCAATGCCGCCGCTTTCGCTTCACTCGTTTCCAACCGCCGTAATCGATCATATAAATATTGTTGCCCAACGGCAGAAGTCGTTCGATCAATAGACGCAAAGAAATCATGGAAATCTAAATCCTCCACCGAGCGATCACTCAAGGTGTATTCCGTTGTCTCCATATCATTCAACGAAAAATATTCTTGAATGACGGCAAAGTTAAAACTATCTTTCGGCTTAGCCTTGATCGTTTCTAGCTCCATGGTTTTAGTTCTTTTCCGCGAACACCTTGACTATTAGCGCAGTTTTTTCCTTAAAAATGACGCCAGCCCTGTGCTTTGATGGCATGCACGTTACCACCTTTGGTATGCAAATTAATTCCATCCGCAGCGGGAACCATTTCGCCCATGATATAAATGTCTGGCAGGTATTTTATTTTTTCAATTTGATCCGGAGCAATGGTAAATAACAATTCGTAATCTTCGCCACCACTCAATGCACAAGTAATCGGATCTAATTTAAAATTAATGGCTTGCAATTCTGTATCTGGATGTAAGGGTACGCCACTTTCCTCAACGAATGCACCAACTTTTGATTGCTTACAAAGGTGAAAAACCTCCGAAGCTAAACCATCCGAAATATCGATCATCGACGTTGGAACCAACTCCGATTTTGCGAACAACTCAATCATATCAACTCGCGCTTCCGGTTTCAACTGTCGTCCTACTAGATAATTTTGTCCTTCTAAGTCTGGTTGTACCCCTGGGTTAGATAAATAGATTTGCTTCTCTCTTTCGAGCAATTGTAATCCAAGGTAAGCCGCTCCTAAATTTCCAGTCACACAAAGTAAATCACCTACATTAGCCGTACTCCGATACGTCGTTGTTTCTTTTTTTCCTTGTCCAATCGCCGTCACACTAATTACAAGTCCTTTCGGAGAAGAGGTCGTATCTCCACCAACGAGATCTACTTTATAATATTTACAAGCCGCTGCTATACCCTCGTACAATTCTTCCAACGCTTCCACCGAAAACCGATTCGAAATAGCGATCGAAACCGTAATTTGTTCTGGAGTGCCATTCATCGCATAGATATCCGAGAGATTAACGACGACGGCTTTATAACCTAAATGCTTCAATGGCATATACATCAAATCAAAGTGAATTCCTTCCACCAAAAAATCGGTAGAAACTAATTTGACGCCATCTTTCGTTTCAATCACCGCCGCATCATCGCCTACACCTTTCAAGGTAGAAGCATTCCGATTGACAAAACTCTTGGTGAGATGATCAATCACTCCAAACTCTCCTAACTCGTTGACGTCTGTTCTTTTTCCAAAATCGTTTACCATGATATTCTAATTTTGATATTTTGACAACTGCTCATCGTTTGAGGCAATTGCTTATTTTTCTTTGGGTAAATCCGCTGCAAAAGCATCCCAAATTACTTCTTGGGGTGGCGGTGTTTGTAAAGTGACTTTCTCTTTGGTTACAGGATGTTTGAAACTTAAAGAAAAAGCGTGAAGATGAATCGATCGATCTTTGTTTCCACGGCGAAATCCATATTTTACATCTCCTTTGATGGGACAATTTATCGCGGCAAGTTGTGCTCGAATTTGGTGAAATCGTCCTGTGATCAATTTAATTTTCAATAAATGGTAGCGCTCGCTGCTCGCTAATATTTCGTAGCTTAATTCTGCACGTTGAGCGCCTTTTACTTCTTCCGTATGCGCAATCGCTTTGTGCTTGCGCGCATCTTTCATTAGGTAATGGACTAAAGTTCCCTTTAACTCCGCTGGTTTTTCTTTAACTACGGCGAGGTAAGTTTTATCTACCGTACGTTCTTGAAATTGAGCATTTAATTTCGCCAGTGCCTTTTTATTTTTAGCAAATAAAACAACTCCACTTGCTGGTCGATCCAAACGATGAATGAGCTGTAACTTTGATTTACAATAAATTTCGGCCAAGTCTAACAAAGACTTATCATCCGTTTTATCTGGCTGCACGCCCAATAATGGAGGCTTAGCAAAAGCAATAAGTTGATTATTTTTGTAAATAATAAGGTCTCCAATATTGTCAATCATACTAATTTTACGTTTAGTGGCTATTTACAGACTTATAGACTAATCTATTTCCTCGTAATCAATGTAATCATCTTCCTCTATCAATTTATCATCTAGAACTTCTCTCGACTTCCCCGCAGGCAAGGTCGATTGAAAAACGAGTCGATAAAGTAAAAAAAGCAAAATTCCGATCGTTATAAACTTAATCATTAGCCAATTTTTTCGCAAAGATACCACTTCAAGCGCAACTATTCGCTACGAGGCTCTAGTTGTTTTAAAATTCGAAGGAATGCCAATTGAGAATGAGTTTTCTAGTCAATAGTCGACTTTCCTAGCTAATATGCTAGCCTTCCAAAAGAAGAAAAATAGAAGCAACAGGCAAAGAACCTATCCATTCGATCTAATTTCGTTTAGTTCCCACGATTTTTTGCAACTAATTTTACCTCATATAGTAAAAATATAGCATATTTAGCCTGATTTTTGCATAATCAGAACTTGTGCCTAGAATTCAAAGTTAAGGGCTACAAAGACTTACAATATTTTGTTACATTTGCAGTTCTTATAAAAAGTTGTGAAAATTTAAATAACTCATTATAAGTGCTTGTACTTAAATCGTTTAATGAGAAACTTGTTTTGAAATAATTCCCCTACTTTCCTGAGTTATTCCAATCGCCGTTTTTAATCTAAAAGTACAAGGGCTTTCGCTAGTAAATAAAAACTAAATGAATTTTAAAAGGATTACCAATATAGCAGGATGGATCGTTTTCACCATCGCTTTTATTGTCTACTATCTTTCGGTTGAACGAACGGGAAGCCTATGGGATTGTGGTGAATTTATTGCTGGAGCTTACAAGCTACAGGTCGTTCACCCACCGGGAGCCCCTATTTTTCTAATTGTAGGTAGAATGTTTACTTGGGTCGCCGAGCTAATCTCCGATGATCCCCAAGATATTGCCTTCGCCGTCAACTTATCCTCGGGCGTTTATTCTGCCTTTACCGCCATGTTTGTTGCGTGGTGTACGATCATGTTGGGAAAACTAGCCTTATTGGGACGTGTCAAAGTACCTGATAGTGCAGAAGCCTTAGCCTTAGCGGGTGCAGGAGTTGCAGCAGGTCTGGCTACAGCTTTTTCTTCTTCCATTTGGTTCTCCGCGGTGGAAGGTGAGGTTTATGCCATGTCTACTTTTTTTACCGCACTAACCTTATGGGCGATGATCAAGTGGTACTATTTGCCCGATACGCCTAAGACCGATCGTTGGTTGATTTTTGCTGTTTTTGCAGCAGGGTTATCCATTGGCGTACACTTACTGAGTTTGTTAACTTTCCCTGCGTTAGCCTTATTTTATTATTTCAAAAAATTTAGAGATCATAGTTGGCTAGGAATGGGAATCGCCGCCGCAGTAGGTGTTTTATCGATTTCCGTCATTCAGTTATTTGTGATTATCGGCATTCCGACGCTTTGGAGTAAAATGGAATTATTGACCGTCAATGGAATGGGGTTACCGCCGCACTCTGGCTTAATTCCCGTTGTTATCATTATCGGTTCTGCTATCTTTTTTGGCTTGCGCTACGCGCATAAAACGCAAAATGCAACTTTACAAAAAATCATCGTTGGATTGTCTTTAGTGGTCGTTGCCTTCTCCACCATTGGAGTCGTCGTCATTCGAGCAAACGCCAATACGCCAATTAACATGAACGCGCCGAGCGATGTCATGCGTTTGATTCCTTACCTTAATCGGGAACAATACGGAGAGCGACCGTTTTTATATGGTCCTTGGTACGGTGCGAAACCACGAAAAACAGAAACTACGCCACGCTACGGTTTAGTAGGCGATCGTTACGAAATTGTTGATCAAAAAATTGAATACGTTTTTGATTCAAAAGATAAAATGCTCTTGCCAAGAATGGGAGATTACACCCAGAGTCGTCCGCAATTGTACGACCGGGAGTGGCGAGCCAAAGGAAAAACGGGAAAACCTTCTCAATTGGAAAATATAGGCTTTCTCCTTCGTTACCAAATTGGTCATATGTACTTCCGCTACTTTATGTGGAATTTTGCGGGAAGGCAAAACGGAGAACAAGGATATCATCCTAATGATGTAAAAAGTGGGAACTGGTTGTCTGGAATTCCCTTTGTTGATAGTGCGCGACTATACAATCAAAGTCAGTTGCCAACTTCCATGGTGGAACATAAAGCCAGAAATAAATATTACTTCTTACCGATCATTTTTGGTTTAATCGGTATTTTCTTTCACTTCCGTAAATCTCGTAAAGATGCACTCGGCTTATTGGCACTTTTCATCATTACAGGAATTGGAATTATCATTTATTCGAATCAACCTCCACACGAACCACGAGAGCGAGATTACGTATTAATTGGTTCCTTCTTTACTTTTTGTATTTGGATAGGAATGGGCGTCTTGGCCTTATTCGAAATATTTAGAAGTAAAATGAATACAAGTATTGCCGCACCGCTTGCGGTTGCGCTCGTAATGCTTGCTCCGGTAGTAATGGGTTTTCAAAATTTTGATGATCATACTAGAAGACACCATACGGGTTCAAGAGATTATGCCACAAACTTTTTAAATTCTTGTGCTCCTAATGCTATTATTTTCACTTACGGTGATAATGATACCTATCCATTGTGGTATGCACAGGAAGTAGAAAAGATTCGTACAGATGTCAGAGTCGTTAACCTAAGTCTGATTGCAGTAGATTGGTACATTGACCAATTGCGACGGAAGGTAAATGATTCCGAAGCCATCAAAATGACCATTCCCCGAACGGCGTATCGCGGGAAGAAGAGAAATCAAATTCCATTTATTATTCAGGAAGGTAGCGAAGCCCGACGCATGGCACTTGGTGATGCCGTCAAGCACTTAGCTACTGATTTTTCTACGCAATTAAGAGGTCAGTTGGAAACGTACTTGCCAGCACGTAAGTTCTATATTCCAGTCGATAAGCAACAAGCGATTAATAGTGGTGCCGTCAGCATCAAAGATACCGCCAATATTGTTGATCGAATTAACTTTGGCTACGGTGGTGGTAAATCACAATTACTCAAAGGAGATATTGCTGTACTAGATATTATTCAATCTAATCTTTGGGAACGACCAATTTATTTTGCCGTTACTTGTAGAGAAGAATCCCTGCAAGGTTTGGGTAGTTATTTACGATTGGAAGGTTTAGGTTCTCGATTGGTGCCACTTCGTCCCAACAAATCCCCAGAACAAGCTCGACAAGATCGACAGTACGGTTTAGTTGGAATGGGTAGCGTAGATACGGATAAAGTAAAGGAGAACATTATTGATAAGTTCCGTTGGGGTAATTTTGACAAAGAGCATTTATTTGTGGATCGAAGTTATGCACCCAGTGTACAAATGCAAACTTTAGTTTTCTTACGTACCGCTAAAGCAATGGTAGAAAAGGGAGATAAGCAGGGCGCAATTGATTTGATGGATCAGTATTTTGAGGCTTTCCCTCATATGAACTTCCAGTACGATAATATTACGTTCCAAATGATGCTCAATTACGTCAACGCAGGTGCTTACGAAAAAGCTAAACCGCACTTAAAAATCTTAGCCAACGAAGTCATGGAACACTTATATTTCTTTACTTCCATCGACGATAATGCACGGGCGGCTTTCCAGCGAGACATTGCCTTAATGATGCAAAATAAAGATAACATCATGAGATTGGTCAAGCAACAGAAAGATACCGAGTTGGAGAAAGAATTCAATGAAATGTTTATTGACTTCCAAGATCCTTCTCAAGTGCCGTTGCCGAATTAAGCATGAGTCCTGAGGCTTAAATTTTACTAAAGCGATGAATCCACGTAGGATTTCCTTAAAAGAATCGCTTATTTATGTGGATACCGTTATCTTAGCGGTATCCACATTTTTATTTGGACAAAGACTTTATTACACAAGCTCAATTTATTATTTCAAAGATGAAAAAAAAAACCATCGCTATTGGATGTGATCACGCTGGATTTCCATACAAAAACAGCATTATTAATTTACTTGAAACGAAAGGAATTCAAGTACTCGACTTAGGAACAAATTCAACAGAATCCGTCGATTATGCCGACTTTATTCATCCCGTTGCGAATCACGTTGAAGCCGGAGAAGCAGCCCTCGGCATTATCCTGTGTGGGAGTGGCAACGGTGTTGCGATGACGGCCAATAAGCACCAAGGTATTCGAGCTGCAATCGCTTGGAAAGAAGATTTGGCCAGCTTGGCAAGACAACATAACGATGCAAATATTTTAGCACTTCCCGTACGATTTGTCTCAGAAGAATTGGCGTTAAAAATGGTCGATATTTTTATTAGTACCGAATTTGAAGGCGGACGACACGAGCGACGTGTAAATAAGATTGCTTGTTGTTAAAGTTGGTTTGCACGTAACTCAACTTGATAATCATTTGCTGATCAATTATATTATTTAACCTAAATTAAGTAGGCTTAGTATACTGTAATCTAAATTTAAAACTTTTCATACAAAGTCCATTTCCTACTTAGCTAACGCAATGTTCATAATGAAGAAATTATTGCCCCTATTTATTTTGCCCTTGCTTTTACTCGGTTGTTCTGGTTTAAAAAAAGGAACTTCTAGTAAAGTTATTGATCCCGCTACTTTGGCGAAGGAAATTACCGCAGCAGACTTAAAAACGCATTTAACAATTCTGGCTTCCGACGAATTTGAAGGTCGAGAGACCGGAACAGAAGGCAACAAAAAAGCCGCCAACTATATCGCGGGTGTTTTTGAAAAAAATGGTTTACCTAAAATTGGAGCCGATGACTCTTATTTCCAACCAGTACAATTTAATTGGACGAATTGGGAAGACATCGAAATATTTGTTGAAAACAAAAGATTTAAACACCTCTGGAATTTCATTTCTTTTTCCGAACGCAATGTAGATATGCCCGAACTCAAGGCATCGGAAATAACGTTTCTGGGTTACGGAATTGACGATCCTAAATATAACGATTATCAAGGTGTAGATGTAAAAGGCAAAGTGGTTTTGGTTTACAAAGGAGAACCAATGAATGAAGCTGGAAAGTCTTATTTGTCCGGTACTACGGAAGCTTCTGCTTGGTCAACCGATTGGACTAAAAAGTTGATGGCGGCAAAAAAACACGGTGTCAAAGCTATTTTAATTGTAGAAAACGAAATTCAAAAAATGTTAGCGGAGAATCGCCGTTTCTTAATTGGTCCAACCTTAACGATGGGCGATAAAAAAGCGACGGATACTTATGTTAATAATTGTTACATTTCTACCGATATTGCTAAAGAAATTATTGGTGACCGTTTGCCAGAAATTATTGCAGCGAGAGAACAAATTAAAAAGACAGGCAAAGCAAAAGCAATTACGATTCAGCAAGACTTTACTTTGATACAAAAGAAGAAGGAAAGAAGCCTGATCGGTGAAAATGTTTTGGGATACATCGAAGGTAGTGATCCCGTTTTGAAGAAAGAAATCGTAGTCGTTACCGCACACTATGATCATTTAGGAAAAAGAGGCGACGGAATTTATAATGGTGCTGATGATAATGGTTCCGGGACTTCAACTTTATTAGAAGTGGCACAAGCTTTAGCGAAAGCTAAAAGTCAGGGCATCGGTCCTAAGCGGAGCGTTTTGGTAATGCTCGTTACGGGCGAAGAAAAAGGTTTATTGGGTTCTCAATATTATACAGAGCATCCTATCTTTCCTTTGGAGAATACCATCGTAGATATTAATGTGGATATGGTGGGTCGCGTTGACGAAAAATACCAAGATAATCCAAATTATATTTACGTTATTGGTTCCGATCGATTGAGCACAGAATTACACACCATCAACGAAGCAATGAACGAAAAATATACTAATCTCACTTTGGATTATACCTACAACGCAGAAAGCGATCCGAATCGTTATTATTACCGATCAGATCATTATAATTTTGCGGAGAAAGGGATTCCTGCCATTTTTTATTTTAATGGTACGCACAAAGATTATCACCGAACCTCCGATACCGTCGATAAAATCAATTTTGAAAAAATGGAAATTATTGCTAAGTTGGTTTTTCATACTACTTGGGAATTAGCCAATCGCAAAAAACGAATTGTTGTAGACGTAACACCAGATAGCTAAAAAAGTGTATTTTTTTCAAAAAATCTAATACAAAAAAAGGGATCAAGCAATGTTGCTTGATCCCTTTTCTGATTTTTAATAAAAAAAAAGTGAGTTTGAGACCAACTTTACCCCCCAATAAACTGGTCTCACTCACTTCCTTAAAGACCATTGCTGGCCTCAAAGATCTTTACAATGTTTTTCCCTACGAATTATCAGTAAATTACCATATTTGCTGGGAGGAATTACGTTGGGGGAGAATGTAAAAATCTTGCTTTTAATGATAAACTTAAACGAAAAATACTTTTACTTTTCTAAGTTTACTGATGTCAATATCTTTTGGATTTATTCAATTTCTTTTAAAAAAAAGTGAGCATACGAGACCAAAATTACCCCCCAATAAATTGGTCTCGCTCACTATTTCAAGATCATTTCTGACCTCAAAGTCTTTGCATATCTTTATCTACGAATATCAGTAAATTACCACATTTGCTGGGAGGTTCGTATGGGGGAGAACACAAAAACTTATTCTTTGGATTTATATAACTTTCAAATTTTTTCTTTAGAAAAAAGTGAGCATACGAGACCAACTTTACCCCCCAATAAACTGGTCTCGCTCACTATTTAAGATCACTTCTGATCCTAATTCTTCAATATCTTTATCTCAAAAACAATTTTTAAACCTAAATGAATACGGGGGAAATATGCCTGAGAAAATATGCTCTTTTCAATTTTAGTTTAAGCTGTTCTGATTAATACTATTCTAATTTTTTTTTGTTTTTGTTTACGTTTTCTTTATATCCAACAACTATGCCATTACGAAAAACTTACATTTGTTTTTGCCGTCTTTTCGTTCGGCATATTGATTGCAATATTATTAGACTTTGCTTTCAATAAATTATTAAAGTCCTCTTTGTACGCTGCGTAGTCTTTATACTCAGAATACGGTACCATTTTGTCCAAACCTAGTTGAAGTAATATCTGAAAACATAAGTGATTATTTTTGTAATAAAACTTAGTAATCAAATTTTTGACATCACTACCGGAAATAATATTTGAACTATTCATCTGTATGATTTTTTATGGCCTTTTAATAAATTCCATGCTGCTTCAAAAACGTTTTTTCTCCGCAATCAATGTTGTTTAGCTAAATGCAATAATGAAGCCATAATCTAAATTTGAAATATGTTTTTTAGGTTTATTCTGACAGGAAAAATCAAAGACACTAGCAGTTTTTCTCCCATATAAGCCATTATTTCAGCCTGAATTATCCAAAACCACCTGTTTTGCGTCATTTTGACAGCATTTTTGGCGTGGCATACCCTTTGACATAACTTGACCATACAGTTCTTTAACTTTTTTTTATGTTTTAGTTTTAAAAAAGAAAATCAACTTTTTTTACTGTCGTTGTTTTTTCCAACTTATTGCTATCTCCTAGAAGCTGTTTAAGAATCAATAATATTCGTAAATCAAAACTTGACACCATGCAAAAAGGACAGATATCTGTACAAACGGAGAATATTTTTCCCATCATCAAACAGTTCCTCTATTCCGATCAGGAAATTTTCTTACGTGAACTGATTTCTAATGCCGTAGATGCTACTTCAAAATTAAAGACGCTCTCTTCTAAAGGTATATTTAAGAAAGAATTAGGTGATACTACAATTGAAATAATCGTAGATAAAGAAAATAGCACCTTAACCATCCGAGATAAGGGAATTGGAATGACAGAGCAAGAGGTTGAAAAGTACCTTAATCAAGTTGCTTTCTCTAGTGCCGAAGATTTTGTAAAAAAATATAAAGACGAAAATGCGATCATCGGACACTTTGGTTTAGGGTTCTACTCTGCCTTCATGGTAGCGAGTAAAGTAGAAGTTCACTCTAAATCGTACAAAAAATCAAAAGCCGTTCGGTGGGAGTGTGAAGGAGACCCAGAATATGCAATCGGTGATTCTGATAAAAAAGGAAGAGGTACTGATATTATTTTGCACATTAGTGACGATAGCAAAGAATACTTAGGAGAAGCTAGAATTCAAGAGCTTTTAGACAAATATTGTAAGTTCTTACCGGTAGAGATTAAATTCGGTACCAAGAAAGAAACAATCTACGAAGGAGAAGGCGAAGAAAAAGAGTCTAAAGAAATTGAAGTAGACAATATCGTCAACAATCCTAATCCAGCGTGGAAGAAATCTCCTCGCTCTTTAAAGGATGACGATTACAAGAAATTCTACAACGAACTTTATCCTTATAGTACACCACCTTTATTTTGGATTCACCTTAATATTGATTATCCTTTCAACTTAACGGGTATTCTTTATTTTCCAAAATTAAAAAATAGTTTAGAATCTCAGAAGAATAAAATTCAACTCTATTCAAACCAAGTTTTTGTTACGGATGACGTAAAAGAAATTGTACCTGAATTTCTGACTTTACTCCACGGGGTAATTGATTCACCAGATATTCCATTGAATGTATCTCGAAGTTACTTACAGAGTGATCAAAATGTAAAGAAAATTGCGTCTTACATCACAAAGAAAGTAGCAGAAAAATTAGCACAACTATTCAAGAAAGATAGAGAAGCTTTTGAAAACAAATGGAACGACCTCGGCGTCTTCGTCAAGTACGGAATGTTGTCAGAAGAAAAATTCCATGATAAAGCCGTTAAATTTGCCTTACTCAAAAACGTAGAGGGGAAACACTTCACCATCGAGGAATACAAAGAAAAAATCAAAGACAATCAAACGGATAAGCACAACAAAACGGTAATCCTTTATTCTAACAATCCTGTCGAACACGATAGCTTTGTACAGTCTGCTACCAATTATGGTTACGACGTTCTAGAACTAGATACCGTTATTGACAATCACTTCATGCAACACTTAGAGCAGAAGTTGGGAGATGTCACTTTCGTTAGAGTAGATTCAGATACTGTTAATAATTTAGTACAAAAAGACGAAAAACAAGAGTCTGTACTAAGTGAAGCAGAACAGGAAAAAGTTAAAGTACTTTTTAACACTAAAATTAATAATCCTACGGTAACGGTAGCAATGGAAGCTTTATCTCCTACAGATATGCCCGTTTTAATCACAAAGCCAGAGTTTATGCGAAGAATGCAGGAAATGCAATCTATGCAAGGCTTCCAAATGCCGGACATGGGCGAACGCTATAACTTAGTTGTCAATACAAATCATCCTTTGATTGCAGAGAAGTTGGTAAAAATGAAGAAGGAAGAAAAGAAAGAAAACTTTGTTGAACACCTTTATTCTCTTGCGCTACTTAATCAAGGAATGTTGAAAGGATCGAAACTAACCGAGTTCATCAACAATAGTATCAATTTCTTAAAATAAGAATGTAGCTAAAAAATATAGCTAGAAAAATATACGATTTTTTTTAACGAGCATTAGAGTTTTCTAATGCTCGTTTTATTTTTGCGTTAAGCAATAAGACACCACTAAGTTTAATTTGTATTGGTACTTAACTCCGTTAATAAACGAACTACTTCTTTTTCGTAATAACCATTCTCAATACCTTGTAATTCTTCCAAAATAATTTTTGCTTCCTTTTTATCTCCTCTTTGTAAATGAGATAACGCCAAATACCAACTTGCATCTTCATAATAGCGAGCGCTATTGATTCGGCAAATGCTTAAATAATGAATCGCCTCCGATGTTTTAGCTAGTTTCAAGGCACTCATTCCTCCATAAAAGCTAGCTACTGCATTTTCTGGTTGTTCCGCGAGTAGTACCTTCATTTCTCGCAAACAGGCTTCGTAGGCTTCCGCATTAAAACTTTCAATTGCCGCTCTAATCGCCGCGTACTTACGATCCGTCGTAGCAACTCCTCTAAAACTAAATCCTTCTTGAGCAAAATCGAAGACTTTTTCGTAGCGGTGGTACAAACGGTCCGCCGCGAGGTGATTCCAATAAGCAAAACCACCAACGGAGATTAAGAGCAACACCAAAGCTGCGGCAACTTGATTAAAGCCAAAGCGTGGAGTTCGTTTATTCAGTGTTGAGTTTGCAGGAGATAAATTTTGTGTTTCTCCTCCCCAATTTTGCAAGATCGGCGGATCTTCTTGACTATGCATACTCGCATAACCTTCTACTGCACTGGAGCAAAGCTCACAATCCAGTAAATGCGTTTCTATCTCATACAACTTCTCCTCCTTACACGTCTCCTTCAGATAGCCCATAATTTCTGCCTGACTAAGGCATTGTTTTCTTTTCAAAAATACTTCCATGTATTTCCACATTAGTTCAACCAGTCGAAAGTGTGCCACTCAAGCATATCGCCTAACTGCACCGCACACTTTCAATTAATTGTTTGTACAACTTACTGCCCAAATACCTATTTAACAGTAAGCCTTTAATTATAGTTTTACTGAATATTTCTCCTATTTGGATGGATATCCAGCTTCCAGTAGTAATTTTTTCAAGTTACGTTTTCCATTTTGCAGAAAACTTTTTACTTGCTTTTCAGTATAGTTTGTGAGTTGAACAATCTCTTTATAACGCTTTTTCTCCCAATAAAATAACTTTAAACACTTCCGTTGCTCTTCTTCCAATTGCTGCATTAGTTGGTTCATCATCACCCATTCTTGTTCCTTCTCACTATTAAGATCCTGAATGGCTTCATTTTCCATAAAAATATCTGATTTTTTTTCAGATATTTCCCAAATTTCTTGTTTTTGGCTTCGTTGCTGCTCTTTTTGCCAAGTTTTTAAGCACATATTTTTAGAAACGATGAAAAGCCAATTGTTAAAATTTTCTACCTTAGCCGTTTGCAGACTTGTCATTAATTGCTCAAAAACGCGCGGCACGATATCTTCGGCAGCTTCTTTATTTTTTAAAAATTTCAAGCCAACACCATAAACCAAATGAGCATATCGTCGGTACAATTCGCCAACGTATGCTTTGGAAGCTGTTTCTTGGTAAGCGCTTACCAATTCTTTATCTGTAAGTTGATCTAGTTTTTCTGGCATATTTGTTTTTAGTTGTGCCGCTTGTAAACATAATACCTTTTGCAAAATAAAAAAAACTGCTTGAAAAAAAATTCCAAGCAGCTCTTCATTGAAGTTGTCTTTTACGCGATTTCACACCCGCAAAAGCTATAGTTTTACACTCGTCAACAAATATTCCATTTGCTGCATATAGTCTCTTTTTTTCTTCGATGGCGCATGAATAAATCCATCTAATAAAATTAACTCGTTGGTATCTTTGTCGTGAATTAAATAACTGATAAAAGGACCGCCCATATAATCATTGACAATATCCCATATTCCTTTTGCTTCTACCGCATAACGATTATCAATCGTCACCACCTGCGTTAACATTGGCAAATCCACATCATTGGTTCTCATGT
Organism: Saprospiraceae bacterium; assembly: GCA_045110315.1. Taxonomy (GTDB): domain Bacteria; phylum Bacteroidota; class Bacteroidia; order Chitinophagales; family Saprospiraceae; genus CALFBG01. The sequence goes on along the minus strand of JBGCFY010000074.1, from coordinate 45,815 downwards.
AGGTATTATCAATATCAGTAGAAACATATTTGCCCAATCGATCTCGAATCGCTTTAATCCCATTTTTAGACAATTGAGATTTATTGGTGTATTTTAATTTATGAATAAAAATATTGGCACTCAGCACATCCGTTTCTCGGCGCAACCACATCGTGCTGTCTTTATACAACGCCTCAAAATAATCACTCGGCAACCTCAAGTCAATCCCCATTTTTTCTTGGACTTCGCGCCGTAGCTTATTGTTATCTCCTTGTTGAAAAATCGTCGATTCCAAGGCATTTCTATCCATTTCTTTAACGCGCTTTGCAACTGCGGTAAAATTTTTGGTAATCGTTTTAATTAACGTATCATCTTTGTCCGCATACATATAAAAAATAATCTGATCGAGCGCCCATTTGTTTTTTCCAACTTTAGTATGTCCTGCGGAAGCCGTTGGACTCAAAGCATCTACTTTTAAATCTCTCGCAATCAATTTACTTGCTCCCGAATCTGTGTCTTTTAAGTTTCCTAAAATAATATAAGTCTGAAATTCCTTCCGGATCGGATCTTTAATTAAATCTTCCGCCGTAAAATGACGAACCGAAAAATAAGATTCTGGCTGTGGGAGAATAGGATACGCCGAAGTGAAGTAATACCGAAAAGTATCCCCAACGGCACCTTCCCACATCGCTTTATCCGCAATAACATTGATCTCGTTGATCTTACCAAAAGCAGAGGGTTTAGGTTGTAATTTATTTTGTACATCCGACGCACAACTGCTCCAAAGGCATAAACTAACTACTAACAATAACCAGCAATGCCAATGATTAATTCGAATATTTTCTTTTTTGTATAATCGCATAGGGTATTTTATTTATTACAAAAGTATGAAATGACTATTAAACTTCTTAGCAGTTGTTTAAAAACTCCAAAAATGTTTACAAAAGTTATTTTTAAATTGCCTTATTAGTTACCGTAAGTACTAAAAAAAAGTTGAATTGCCATTAATTTATATTGGTACTTATAGAGCGCTATAGTTATTTTCTTAACGCAATTATCACTGAAAAGAAGGCTTCAAAAGCAAGTCTTATTTACTAGTAAAATGTACTTATTTACTAGGTTAAACGCATCAAATTATTTTAAAAAAATGAATATTGAGTAATGGAGTCTTGAATATTGATTTGTTGTCCATTTTTGGTAACGTTTGATCATTTTTCAATCAATATTCAAGATTAGATATTCAAAAATCAATATTTCTCTTCTATTCTACGGGATTAATATTTAATGCGTTTAACCTACTTATTTACTTTAAAAGATGCTATTTTATTAAATTTTGGCGTATTTTAACAGCAGTTATTTTTAAAAATACAATCCTATGAAAAATGAAAAAACTATTATTATTTAGCCTGCTCCTTGCATTTATGGCGATCATGATTACTTGTAGCAAAGAGGAAGCATCACAAAATCCTACTCCCACACCAGGTTTTTCCTTCGAAGGTACCAGTCCAATTCCTCCTGCTCAACAACGAACGGGAGATCCCGCTGCAGGTTACGATTATCTCGTTGAGGGAGATTATGTTAGTTCGGGTATTCCTTACGGCGCATTTACCTTAGTCTCCGGAACAGGTGATAATTTCCTGAATCGTACGGGAGACAATGCAGATATTCCTTACGAATTCACTGCCGTAGATGCACCAAATGGCATTCGTGTTGTTGCTCCCAACTGTATGCAATGCCACGCTGCTAAAATTAATGGTGAATTTGTACTCGGGCTAGGGAGTCATGATTATGATTTTACCAAAGATCAGTCTGCCATCATTCCTACCGCTTCTGCCGTTATCAGTTCCTTATACGGTGGCGCTAATTCTCCCGAATTTCAAGCTTACGATCCTTTTAGAAAAGCAGTTGAAGCCACCGCACCTTATCTTGTTACAGAAACGATCGGCGTCAATCCTGCTGATAAAATTACCGCTATTCTAGCCGCGCACCGCGACCCTTGGTCTTTAGAATGGCAAGATCAACCGAGCGAGCCGATTCCGCCTTTACTGATTCCTACGGATGTTCCGGCGTGGTGGTTGCTCAAAAAGAAAAATGCGATGTTTTATACTGCGATTGGGAGAGATGATTTTTGTAGATTTATGATGGCTTCGAGCCTACTCACCATGTCAGACAGTACCAAAGCAAGAGCCGTAGATGATAAATTCAACGATGTTTTGGCTTTTATCAATAGCATTGAAGCCCCCGCTTATCCTTTTCCCATCAATACAACTTTAGCAGAGCAAGGAGAAAGACTTTACGATGAGCACTGCGAAGGCTGTCACGGTTCCTACGGAACAGATGCGACCTATCCAAATTTATTAGTAACCGTTGATCGAGTAGGCACTGATCCACTCTTATCGGAAGCTTACCAAAATCAGAGTTTATCTAATTTCATTAACTGGTTTAATGATGGTTGGTTTAGTCAAAACCCTGGGTCCGCACAGTTAGTTAGTGATGGTGGTTACGTGGCTCAACCTCTAGATGGTATTTGGGCAACTGCACCTTACTTACACAATGCCTCCGTACCCACTTTAGAGGATTTACTCAATAGTACACAACGGCCAACCTACTGGAAAAGAACTTATCAAAGTTCAGATTACGACACTGAAAAATTAGGTTGGAATTATAGCACCCCAGATAGTAAAGTTGACAAAAAGACCTACGATACAACGCTTCCTGGATATAGTAATCAAGGACACCGTTTTGGAGATAAGCTATCGAGTAGTGAAAGAACCGCTTTGATTGAGTACTTGAAAACCTTGTAAGTACCAAGATAAAATTATTTTACCATTAAATTGCGTTAGATTTTGTACAGTATCGAGGCGCGAAAACCGCCCTAAGCCTTAGCTTAGGAAGGCTTTGAGCAACGAAGAGACTGCTCAAAATTCTTTTCAACTTATTGTAAACTCAATTTCCGCGAACTACTTAAACACACATTGCTTACTATCATAAATAAGTCGAGGAATATGGTTAGCCGTATTCCTCGATTTGTCTTTTAAACAACTTATTTAAGTAAATTTCTTAGCCTTAATTTTCGTAAGGATAATAAATTTTGGTTAACCACTTCTTCGGATCTGTTTCTTGCATTGGATCCGTAACGTATTCTTCCATCACTGGCGGAGTCTGCGTTTTGCCTTGTTCCTTCAACCACTTATCCATTGCTTCGTGCGCAATCACTGTACCGTCGTATTCTCCGTAATAATCACAAACTAATAATTGATCAAAAACAGCTACTTCACCACCTTCCATTTTTATCTTTTTGAGCGGCTTACTCAAGTCAGGCAAATCAGAAATTGCCATCGCTGCTGCCATATCCGTTACGCCATTCTTTTCGTCCCAGACATAAAAAATTCCTCTAGGCATACTTTTCGGTGTCAGCCCTTTATTGCCCAAATGTTGTCCAAGTAAAGGGAAATTCTTTTCGTAGAATTTACTAATGTTTTCCATTTTAACTTTAGCGCGAACCCCAACGTATTGCACACCACCCGTTTCAAAAGTAGTAATTGCCGTAACAGGTTTTGCGGGTAAACTTTCACAAAGTTTTTTCATTTTTGTTAAGCCTTGCTCAAAGGAATCACCAAGCATACTATCCATAAATAATCCCATCCACCTACTTTGCGGATTCATACCATGTTCCGTTTCGAAAGCCCAAGTCACTTCTGTAGTTCCATCTTTCTCCTTGAAAGTCCAATTGCTAATTGCATCTCCGTTTCCTCCAAAGTCCATTTTAGTGTTGATACTTTTCTCAGGATTCGTTTCTGTAATAGTCAATTTCCCTTGACGAATTAATTCTCCATCCCAACTATACCAAGCTGCTTTCCCTTTCGCAGGATCACTATATTTCCAAGTTGCTGTAGGTTCCATTTCATACCAAGCAGACCATTTTTCCCAATTCCTGAGATCGACAACTTGCTCATAAACCGTCGCACTTGGTGAATTAATCACAATGGATCGATCAACGGTTGATTTGGAAGGGAGTAGAAAAGAAACGAGAACCAATAAAACGATTAGACCTAGTAAGCCAATCAGTAGGTTTTTTAAAATTTTCATAATTTGACGTTTTGTTTATAAAAAAGAAGTTGTTTAAAAATAGATCTTAATACCTGCAGCTAAGCTCATTTTAAAACAACTTCAAAGAAATTTCATTAAAGCGCAACACAAAATAAACAAAAAGTTTTATAAATTATAAAATAAAACATTTTAAAACAAAAATAACTCAAATCGGTCTATACCAATTTGAGCTATTTTGTAAGCTTTAATTAAGCTAAGCACTAAAAGCGCATTTTTAAAACAAGCCTTCAATGATTTTTTCTTCTGTAATGCCTTCCGCTTCTGCTTTATAGTTTCTTACAATTCTGTGTCGCAATACATATTTAGCAATAGCTTGTACATCTTCAATATCTGGAGAGTATTTACCATTGATTGCTGCGTGGCATTTTGCACCAAAAACTAGATACTGAGAAGCCCGAGGACCTGCGCCCCAAGAGATGTAATTATTAACAGCATCCGTAGCTCGCGCAGTATTTGGTCTCGTTTTAGTAGCTAAAGAAACGGCATATTCTAATACATTATCTGTAATCGGAATACGCTTAATTAACTGTTGGAAAAACAAAATTTGCTCGGAAGTTACGATGTGCTTTAATTCATGTTTTTGTACGGCCGTTGTACTTTTTACGACTTGAATTTCTTCATCGTACGAAGGGTAATCCAAAGGAATATTAAACATAAAACGATCCAACTGTGCTTCGGGTAAAGGATAAGTTCCTTCTTGCTCAATTGGGTTTTGAGTAGCCAATACAAAGAAAGGAGAAGGCAACAAGTGGCGTTGTCCACCAACCGTTACCGAACGTTCCTGCATCGCTTCCAATAAAGCAGCCTGCGTTTTAGGAGGCGTACGATTAATCTCATCTGCCAAAACAATATTAGAAAAAAGAGGACCTTTGTTAAATTTAAATTGTCGGTTCTCTCCCAAAATCTCAGAACCAGTAATATCCGAAGGCATCAAATCCGGTGTAAACTGAATTCTTTTAAAATCCAAGTCTAACACTTCAGAGATGGTACTAACCAAAAGCGTTTTTGCTAAGCCAGGTACACCAACCAATAAGCTATGTCCATTACTAAAAAGAGAAATAATGACTGCTTTAACTACTTCTTCTTGTCCAATGATCACTTTTGCAATCTCTGTCGACAAATCTCGGTAAGCTTGCGCCAATCCATCTACTGCTTCTACTTCTGATTTATATTTTGTCTCTTGCATCGGTTTTTATAAATATTATATGAAATAATAATTTGTCGTAAAATTAGAAAATTACCACATATCTAACGTGTTTATCTAGTGCTTTGTTTCGTGCAACCGCTAATTGCCCGAGATTATGCCCTATTTGTCTTCTTCGCAAGACCATAACATTTTTGAAAGCGGAAAAATTCCTGGTGCACCTTCTTTAAAATAATAATGCCACCACTCTGTCCGAATCCACTGAAATCCCACGTCCTTCATCGTATTTTTGAGTAAAGTCCGATTCGCTAAAATAGTCGGAGATAAATCGGTAAAATCGTGGTGCGCCCGTTTTCCAAAGAAATCGAATTCAGTTCCCATATCCAGTTCTTCTCCTTGCGCATTGACAATCGTCAAATCTACCGCCGATCCTCGATTGTGCATAGAACCGCGTTTGGGTGGCGTTACGTAACTCGCGTTGGGAACTTTATCCCAGAGTTTTTGCTGAATCGGCAAGGGTCGGTAACAATCTAGCATTTTCAAACCGTAGCCTTTTTTTTGTAAAATCTGTTGAGCTTTTGTAACGGCAATAGCCACTTTTGGTCGGAGAAAGCAACGACTACAATTGTACATTTTTTCTTTGACAAAATTTTCCGTGGTAGCATATTTCATGTCTACGATAATGGTAGAATCTAAAGCAATTAGCTCCGTCCATTTTAAAGTGTCATAATCTGGCACCCTTTTTTTAGCCGCCAACTCCGCCAAAGAATCTTGCCGAGCAATTGCTGATAAACTATCGGCCAACAATGCGGCAGCCTTCGTTTCATCAATGGAGTTCGGTGGTGTTTCGCAAGCGATAATGCTTAAAAGCAAACAGCAAACGATCCACAGTTTTTGTTTTTTCATGATGATCATGATTTAAAATAACAGCTAAGTACTTACTCCCCAAATATTTTTGCAAGCTCACTTTCCAGCGAAGGTCCTCTTAGATTTTTCGCTAAAATTTTACCTTCCTTGTCCAATAAAAATGTTTGTGGAATAGAACGTACAGAGTAAGTCCCTGCTACTTCATTCTTCCAACCTTTCAAATCACTGACATGATTCCAAACCAAACCATCTTTTTCAATCGCTTTCACCCAAGCTGCTTTTTTCTGATCCAAACTTACGGCTAATACTTCAAACCCTTTCTTATTATATTTTTCGTACAACCGTAACACATTCGGATTTTCTCTTCGACAAGGACCACACCAACTTGCCCAAAAATCAAGCAATACAATTTTTCCTTTAAAATCGCTTAGACTCATCGGTGCACCTTCAGGTGTTTCTTGTGTAAAGTCTGGTGGGGCCGCACCAACTAGAAAAGCAGTTGCATTTTCTAGTTTTGTTTTTAAATCTACTATCGGTGCTTCTTCCATATCTTCGGCGACAGCAAGGTAACGCGTGCCATATCGTGGAAATGATTCGTGATTTTTGGCTTGCAACGCATGCACTACACCGCCAAGCGCATACCGTTGCATATTGGTATTGACTGGAATTTGGCTCAAAGCCGAATCAAGGTAAATATTTAATTGTTCGGTAGTCGTATTCACGCCCATCAAAGTACGAGCAACGTCGCGATACAGTTCATAGACTGCCGGAATGTTGTTATAACCAGAATCCTTAAAATCAATGAACCGGAAAGATTCTTTTGCATAATAATCAATCTCGTTTTCGTAAGCGCCTTGATTGTTTTGAAAACTCAAATAGGTTTTCGTTGAAACAATTCTTGCGACGGTTAGACTTTTTGCTTTCGTCGTCTCCAACAAATCAAGTTTTCGCTGATCTAAATTAGCTAACTTTTCTTCCACCAATTTAAGGGAAGCCGGATTACCCATTGCTTGTCTAAACTCTTTAAACAACTGATTGTTTTCCGTTTGAAAAGCATTCACCTTTTTCATCGTTTCTTGAAAATTGGCATTCAAGGGAGAATTCATCGCCTTTGCTGCGCGCATTTCTTTACAATTTCCTACCACAGTAATCCCTTTTTCCTGTCCGAGTAGAATCGGTTTAATGTTTTGGGAATGCGGACCAACGTAATAAAAATTTTCCGTGGATTTCGGAATCGTAAACTTGTACAGACCGACAGAATCCGCCATTGCCTTTTGAATTTCCGTAAAGTTGATTCCATTAAATTTATACAAATTCAGAGGTTCCCCTAAATCGCAAGATTTTAACTGACAAGAGAACTCCAAGGTTTCTTGTGTAACCTGATTCGCTTTACCCGTGCCTTTACAAGACCATTGTGTCTGTCCGAGCAAAAGTAAGAGCAACAAGTATAAGCTGGGTTGATATTTTTTTATCATGTCTATAATTTAGAATAAAATCTACTGTATAAGGGCTAAGAACTCTTCTTCCGACAAAACTTGTACCGTTCCTAACGCTAGTGCCTTTTTTAATTTCGAGCCTGCCTTTTCTCCGGCAACCAAAATGTTTAAATTACTACTAACGGCGCTGATATTTTTTGCGCCAGCACTTTCTGCTTTGGTCTGTGCTTCTTTACGAGACATTTGTTGTAAACTTCCCGTAAATAGAATTGTTTTGCCAATCAAAGGCGCATCCGCTGCGATTGTTTTAGGTCGATCCGCCTCCGTTTGTTTAACGTTGACACCCAAACTTTCCATTTCTTTTAATAATTCAATTTGCTTTTCATCCGCAAAAAATGCCATTACGTTCTCCGCAACGACAGGACCAACATCTTTAATAATGGTAAAGTCTTCTTCCGACCAATCTTTCAACTCCATTACGTGCGATACTTCTGCCGCTAATAATTTAGAAACTTTTTTTCCGAGATGATGAATGCTCAGTCCATATAAAAAACGATGCAAAGGATTCTGCTTTGCTTTATCAACTGCTTTTTTCAAATTAGCGGCGGATTTCGCACCAAAACCTTCTAAGGTAGCAAGCTTATCATAGTCCAATCGATAAATGTCCGCTAAATTTTTCACCCAACCTAACTCAAAAAATCGCTCGACGTACGCTTGTCCAAAACCATCGATATTCATCGCATCTTTCGAAACGTGATGAGACATCCGTTGTAAGACTTGTGCTTCGCAGTGCGTGTTCGTACAACGCCAAGCCGCTTCTTTTTCTGGCTTTACGAGTTTCGTTTGACACGACGGACAATGCTCTGGAAAAACTAATACTTCCTCACTACCATCCCGCAACTCTTCCATCGTCTTTACAATGTAAGGAATTACGTCGCCCGCTCGCTCCACCAAAACGGTATCTCCAATCCTAATATCTTTTGATCGAATAAACTCTTCGTTGTGCAAAGAAACGGATGATACCGTAACGCCTGCCAGTTGAACTGGATCTAACTTCGCCACCGGCGTAATCGAACCAATTTTACCAACTTGATATTCAATATTAACTAACTTCGTAGTCGCTTGTTTCGCTTTAAATTTAAAAGCAATTGCCCAGCGTGGATGATGGCTTGTATAGCCGCAGCGTTCTTGTAAATCAAGTCGATTTACTTTTACTACCATGCCATCAATTTCGTAAGGGTAATTTTCTCGCTGCTCTTGCCAATAAAGGCAAAAGTCAATGACTTCTTGTATATTTTTACAAAGCTTCCGTTCTTCGACGGGAACTTTAAACCCTAGTTTTTCTAAAAACTTAATGCCTTCATCGTGGGTTTCAAATTGCCCCAAACGATTTTCTCCAGCAGCATTGACGCCATATCCTAACTGATAAATAAACGCTTCTATTCCGCGCGTTTGTACTTCCCTTGGATCTTTAACTCTTAGCACACCAGTAGCAGCATTCCGTGGATTGGCAAAAACACTTTGTCCCGCTTCCATTCTATCCTTATTCAGCTTTTCAAAAATATCTTTCCGAATTAAAGCCTCGCCGCGCAATTCTACTTTTTCAATATCATACGCCGAAAAATTAGCCTTCATTGGAATAGAACGCATTGCTTTTGCATTGCGCGTCATTTCTTCTCCTTCTACGCCATTGCCACGTGTAGCTCCTCGGGTAAGAAAATCTTTTTCATAAACTAATGCAATGCTACCACCATCAAACTTTGGTTCTACACAATACTCAATTGCCTCCTCGGTATCCATCAATACTAATTTCTTGATCCGCTGGTCAAAATCATTTAAATCTTCCGCGTTGTAAGAATTGTCCAATGACAACATTGGCGTTAAGTGCGCTACGGGAGGAAAGTCACTTCCTAAATCACTAGAAACTCGTTGTGTAGGAGAATCTACCGTCACGAGTAACGGATTTTTAGCTTCTAAACCTTTGAGCATTTGGTACAACTGGTCATACTCAAAATCACTAATCATTGGCTCGTTAAGTACTGAGTATCGCCATTCGTGATAAACGATTACTTTCCGAAGTACTTCTAAATCAGCGACCAAAACACTACCTGCTTTTAAAAACTGCTTTGATTGTTCAAACAACTCACGCTGAGTTGCTTTTGGATATTTTACCATTTAATTAAGTTGATGAATACTTGGATTGCTTCTTACTTTATTTTTCTAATTGAGACCTCTTATTGTCAATAACGAGTTGGGTAATCAACCGGGGAAATAATGACGAGTAAAGGCAAAAGATGCTCTTAGTTTGGAAAAAATCGTGCAAAATTGTCCAAGCATTGGATTTAGAGAAAAGGATTAGTAAATCTCTCTTCCTGCTTGTCCCCGCAAAATACAGTATTCTTTTGGGAAATAAAGTTCTTCGTTTAACAAAAATTATTTCCACCGAAAAGAAATAAGGCCTCCGCAATGAAATGATCGTGCGGAGGCCTTATTCTATTTAAGATTTATTTTGAACCTATGGCTATCTTTAACGATAGCAACTAGTAATGTTGCCATTTAAAGTTTTATAATGCTCGTTGCTACGTTTACATCATTCAATTGAAGCTTGAGGTAGTAAACGCCTTGCGCTAAGTTCCCCAACTCGAGTGGTATAATTTGTTCGCCACCAGAATGATATAAACTACCTGTTTCTACTATTGCTCCCGTAAGATCCATAATTTGCCATTGACCACGACCTGCTGTTTGGTGGTCAATTCGTAAATTTGTGGTCGTTTGCACTGGATTTGGGAAAAGCTTCAATGCTACCGCGTTGGCAGAAACTTCTTCCGTATTAACGATGACTGCTGCTTCGTCCATTTCTACTTTTATGCAATCTGCACCATCACCACTATTACTATTACTGGCATTGACGCCTGTACCACAGAGGTAAAAAGTAACTGTTCCTGAATTTTCATCTGGTGCTACCCAATCTACTGAAAACTCGTTATTAGTTGTAACGCCTTTGTGTTCTGCGTAAGTTCTACCGTTGAGGGCACCTGCAATTCTCGCATTATCCGAAGGATTTGTCCACGTAGGAATGTCTGGACCAGCAACATCAAGCGGTGCTTCTAATGCCAACATTTGAAAACCGTATTCTACTGGCGTACCCACTGCTGCATTCACACGTACTTTGAAAGAGTAAGTATCTCCAGGTATGTATTCCGTTACCAGTTGATTACTTTCATCCATAATATCTAAGCTCATGCCCACCTGAATACTCGCACTCGTGTGACAAGTTTGGCAGGTACGTAAGCTACCGTTATTAACCTCATCGCCAGGTGCCCCCGTATTTCCTTGACCTTTATCGAACGCTCGACCACTTTGGTTGGAGATAAAAAGTATAGACGTAGCTAGTAAAACAAAAACAGTGTAAATAATTTTGAATTTCATTTATAATTTTTTAAACGTGTGAAAGTAATTTTGAATTTGTTGGAAACTTTTATGAGGAGACCGGAAACTAAGAAATGTTAATTTGAAACGGATAAAACTTATATTGTCAAAAGCAAAGAGAGTAGTGAAAAAACTGTAGTTACGAAACTACGGTTGTCACGGAGTATTCTCCTGACATTACGCTAACAATTCCGTAGAAACTCAAATTAAAAAATATCTGAACGATGTGGTACTTCTACGGCAGAAAACAAATGTTTTGTCCAGCTTGCGGCATTTTATTGCAACGAATATCATCCCTCTACTTTCCAGCCTTTTTCTGGATTTCGCCCTCGTACACCTTTAAAGTAGTTTTCTAGGAATTTAAGGTCAGCTTTTTCATCATCGGTAGGATAGAAAGGTTTACCAAAGGTTAGTTCCCGGTTAGCATAATCCAGTTTAGTCGGTATGATGGCAACTTTTGCTCCTTTTGCAATGTGATAAAATCCAGTTTTGAGGCGATCGACCTTTTCCCGTGTACCTTCGGGAGCAATGCAGATAATAAATTCTTCTTTTTCATTGAAAATATCAACTACCGCATCTACAAAGTTTCCTCTTGCCGTACGATTAACGGGATATCCTCCTAACCAATAAAAAATTGGTCCCAAAGGTGGTCGAAATAGCGTATGTTTACCTACGTATTTAATATCTAATTTCAGCACACTCCGCGCCATTAAGCCCAACGGAAAGTCAAAACTAGAGGTATGCGGAATAGCCGCAATAATATATTTTTTTAAATCCGGTGGAAATTCTACGATGAGCTTCCATCCCAAAACCTTAAAAATAAAGGCACAAATTGCTCTTATCATACGAAAATCATTTTAATCCTTTTCAAGCTACAACACGATATACAAAACGATGTTTACGGTAAAAGTTATTTAAAAATAAGAGAAAATACCCATTTCCCAAGAAGATCTTTTTCAGTCTAAGTAATAAGACAAAATTTAATTGCCATTAAACTGCATTAGTGAACAGTATCGAGGCAAGAAAACCACCATAAGTCATTGCTTAGAAAGGGTTTGACTAACAAAGAGGCTCTTCAAAAAACGATGTCATCTAATACCGGAGTAAATTTGTATTGTACTTATCGATCAAGGATGTAACTAATTTATAAGAATTTAGTTTAATACTTTGTTGAACAATCATTGAAATCTAAGCTACTACTAAATTATCTCGTCTCATTAATTTACAAGTAGTTTCTTTCTCTTCTCAACAAAAAGCAATATTTTGTACGACTTATCAAGACTAAAGTTCGAATCAATTTATTTTTTTGCTGAAAAATAGGCAGTATGAATCACACTCGTTTTGAATAAAAAAAAGACACTTTGAGAAACACGGTACTCATATTAATTTCTAGCTTCTTGATCCTCAGCCACCTTACGGCTCAAAAAAAGGAGAAAACACCGAAGGAAAAACCCCTAGAGTTGGAGTTTTCGCTGAAGGGAGGTTTCTATCAGGATCCTTTTCGACTAGAATTGTTTTCCCCGGGAGCTAAAATCTACTATACGCTCGATGGTAGCCAACCCAATAGAGGCACAAAACGCTATCGAAAGCCCGTTGCCATTGAAAAAAATACGACCATTCGCGTCGTAGCTTATAAAGACAAGCGCAAAAGTAAGATAAAAGCCCATAGTTATTTCCTTAAAGAACCGAAGTCTAGTTTCCCAATCGTTTCGTTAATGGCACCTCCTGATTTATTATTTGACCCAGAAACGGGGATTTTCATGAAAGGAAACGGAGCAATAGATAGTATTTGGTCGAAACCTGGTGCCAATTTTTGGAGTCGATCTGAGAATTTGATCAACTGTGAAATTTTTGCTGCTGACGGAAAATGTGAGTTCAACAGTGTAACGGGGCTACGCTTGTTTGGAGGCATGAGTCGATTGTTTCCACAAAAGTCAATGACAATCGTCGCTAGAGATCGGTATGGTAAGAAAGTAATTAAAGAGAAAATATTTGGCAAACAGGGACTTAAAAAGTTTAAATTCTTGGTACTCCGAAATGCAGGAAGCGACTGGGGAAAATCACATTTCAGAGATGCTTTCATGTGTAGTTTAGTAGAAGATTGGGATTTGGAAAAACAAGATTATCAACCTTCTCACGTCTATATCAATGGCGATTACTGGGGCATCTATAACATTCGTGAAAAAATCAATCGTTACTTTATTGCTGGACATTACGAAATCGGGAAAGACAGTATCGACCTGATCGAACATCAAATGTCTTTAAAGAGAGGTAGTACACGCAAATACAAAGCAATGCTCTACTGGCTGGAAACGCACGATCTTAGCTTGCCCGAAAATTATACTCACCTACAAAGCTTAATGGATGTCGATAATTTCATGAATTATAAAATTGCACAAATCTATTTTGACAATCAAGATGCTGGCGGTAATATTAAATTTTGGCGACCACAAACCCCAAATGGGAAATGGCGCTGGATTTTGTACGATACCGATTGGGGGTTTGGACTCCATGATCCAAAAGCTTACAACAATAATAGTTTAGCTTTTCACACGGAACCCGACGGTCCTTCCTGGCCAAATCCTCCTTGGTCTACCTTTATCCTAAGAAAACTACTGGAAAACCCAACATTTAAAGATCAATTCGTCATCCGCTTTTCTGATCGCATTAACCACAGCTTTGACCCAAAAACGGTAGTCGACAGAATCAACGCCTTTCGCGAACTCATTGCTCCCGAAATGCCGCGACATTTAGATCGTTGGAAACTTAGCGAAAAAAAGTGGCTTAAGCATATTGAGATTATGAAGAATTTCGCAAAAAAGAGACCAGATTATGTTCGTCAACATCTCCGCGAAAAATTTAAACTCAACGAACTGGTTACCGTCAAAGCCAGTGCTACTGCCGGCGGACAAGTTATCATTAATCAAACAATTAAGGTCAGGACGGAAGGATTCAATGGTAAATATTTCGCGGGACTTCCAATTCATGTCAAAGCAGTTCCTAACTTTGGGTACCGATTTTCTCACTGGAAAGGCAGAAAAATTACAGCTGGTAACTACGAGTTAAATTTTGATGTGCAAGCGGGCGAGCAGTATAACTTGATCGCAGTTTTTGAAGCATACACGGACGAGCACGAAGGGAAAATCTTGATTAATGAAATCAGCTGTAATAATAAAAAAACGGGGGATTGGATCGAACTATACAACAATTCAGAAAAAAGCGTCTCCTTAGAAAATTGGGTCATTACCGATACCAACCATGATTACAAATTGCCCAAACTTACCATTCGCCCCCGTTCTTATGCCATCATCTGTGAAGATTCAGTTGCCTTTCGAAAGGTATTTCCTAAGGCCTTCAACTTAGCGGGTGACATGGGTTTTGGATTGAGTAAGCGCAAAGAAGTCTTGGGCTTGTTTAGTCCTAATGGTGCTGCCGTCGATAGCGTCTCTTATCAATTAGAACCGACGGATACTATTTTTAGTTTAGGCCTTTTACTTCCTCAATTGGATAATAGTGATATTGACAATTGGGAGTTCCTTAAAGGGCAAGGTAGTCCAAATCATGCGAATCCTTATTTTCTGGAAAGTAGCATCAAGGCCAAGCAAGAACTTTGGGTACGTGTAGGAGTAGCCGTCAGTATTTTTCTTACTTGTTTTCTGTTATTTTTTATGCAAAAAAAACGTAGCCGAAATCCAGCATAAATTTGTTTTAAAAACAAAAGCCGATGACAATAAAGTCTAATAAAAACGGTGGTAAAAAATCAAAAGATAATGACCTCGGGTTTGGTACAAATATGACCACAAACTCGCAGCGTTTTCTCCGAAAAGACGGTAGTTTCAATGTCATTCGTAGGGGAAGTAGTGACTATAGCGTTTACCAACAATTGCTAGAAATGTCTTGGTGGAAATTCGTTGGATTAACCGTTTTCAATTTCATCTTGATCAATTGTTTCTTTGCCTTGCTTTTTGTACTCAATGGCAAAGAATACATTGCAGGCGTCGAGCATGGCAGTTTTGGTGATCATTTTATGCAAGCATTTTTCTTGAGTGTACAAACTTTCACTTCCGTTGGCTACGGTGCACTCAGTCCGGTAGGACTCAACGCCAATTTAATTTCTTCCGTCGCCGCTTTAGTGGGATTAATTTCATTTGCAATCGCAACTGGATTATTTTTTGCGCGCTTCTCCAAACCAAAAGCAAGAATTTTATTTAGTGATCAAGCCATTATCACATCGTATCGAGAAGAAGAAATGAGCCTGCAATTTCGCATTGCAAATCTTCGCAATAATAAACTACTTGATGTTACTGCCACGGTCAATGTCTCTTGGCTTGAAAATAAGAATGGTAAAATACGCCGTCGATTTACAGAACTCACTCTAGAACGTAATCACCTCTTCTTCTTTCCACTTAATTGGACAATTGTTCACCCCATCAACCCTAAAAGTCCTTTTTATAAAAAGACACCACAAGATATCCATGAAATGAAAACTGAAATTTTAGTTTTGATTCAGGGCTACGATGAGACTTACGCCCAAACTATTCATAGCAATGAATCTTATATCGCGAATGAAATTGTCTTTGGGGTTCAGTTTGTAAAAATGTACTACCCCAGCAATGAGTTGCACAGTACCGTTTTGGAACTAGATAAAATCAGTACCGTGGAATCCATTCCAAAAAGTTAAATCAGCCATTTCAATAAAAAAATCTCCTGCTTATTAAACCTTCGACCTAGTCAGTCGTCTAACTTATAAATTCACACAATTTGCAGCGTGCCGTAAGTACTATATCTGATGACCATATTCTAAGCCTCTTGCAAAAAGAAGCTACTTACGAAGAAGGGTTCAAGCTTCTGGTAAACAAGTACCAAGAAAGGCTCTATTGGCATATTCGGCGCTTGGTAACGGAACACGATGATGCTAACGATGTGATTCAAAATAGCTTGATCAAAATTTATCGCAACATCGCTAAGTTTGAGAATAAGTCAAAACTATATACTTGGTTGTATCGCATTGCGACAAACGAGTCTCTTAGTTTTTTAAAGAAAAAAAAGCGCAAAGCTACTAGCTCTATTGATGACGAAAATTTAGGACTAAATCGTCCATTAACCGCAGACACCTATTTTGACGGGGACGACATTCAACGAAAGTTAAAGGCTGCTATCAATACCCTGCCAGAAAAACAACGAGTAGTATTCAATATGCGGTATTACGATGCACTCAGCTATCAAGATATTTCGGATATTTTATCAACCTCCGTCGGTGCGTTGAAAGCTTCTTATCATCATGCAGCAAAAAAAATTGAACAACACCTCAGAGCGCACAGCGAAGAAAACCAATAATATTGGTATTCATATAAATGTAAAGAGTAATGAAACATAAAAAAGAAATACAAGAAGAGTTGGATCAAATCGCTCCCTTTTTGGCAAAAATCGAAAAGCGGGAGAGCTATCAAGTTCCTCATGATTACTTTACTCGACTCTCTGAGCAAATCAGTACACAAGTTGCCTTGGAACCTCGTCAAAAAATTGCTGCACAAGTTCCTCCGACTAGTTTATGGCGTTCACTCACGAATCTACTTGCTGGTAAATTCCAGATGCGTACAATAGTCGCTGCGGCGAGTGTTTTGCTCTGCGTAGGAAGCTTCTTTTATTGGTCTTCAGGACAGCAATCTTCCGTAGAGACGATTGCTGCTGCACAATATTTGAGTTATGTAGAAGAAAACCTTGATGAATTTGAAGAAGAAATTTTACTCGAACTAAATCAAGAGGAGGATCTAGGTATTGACCTTTTGACAGATACCGAAATCAAGGAACAAACCTTGGATAATTATTTAGAAGAATTCCTTGATGATTTAGAGGATCAAAGTTTAGAAGAACTATTATAAATACTAAGACGACGTTGAATTGCTTTCAACAAAACCCAACGAGGTTGGTTAAAACAACTTCAGATTATAAAAAGAAGTTGTTTTAAAATAGATAGATGATTTATTTGCAAGCCATTGATTTCCAATATTTCAGCTAATTTTTTTCCCCGTAGCGATGGCTACGAAAAAAAAATGGAGCTTTATCTTGAAAACCAAGCGCCTACAACTAATTTCAACCCCCATTTTAAAACAACTTCAAAGCTTAAATTTTAAATGATGAATAAATTAATCTTAATCTGTGCTGCGTTATGCTTGTTTTTAGCGCCAACCTTAGCACAAGGCGATAACCTTGATAACGTCAGCGAAGAACTCAATGAAAAGATTGAAAGCCAACGAATTGCTTTTTTAACCAACCGACTGCAATTGACGCCAGAAGAAGCCAAAGGTTTCTGGCCACTTTATAATCAGTATAAGTCAGCAGAAAAAGCACTCCGCAAAAAACACAAACCTCCGAAAAGAGTAGAAAATATGACGGACGAAGAAATTGAAAAACACATTTTGGCAGGTTTGGATGCCGAAGAAGAAAAAGTGGCGCTCAAGCGAAGGTTTTTCTTCCAACTCAAAGCAGTACTCTCAATTCGTAAAATTGGTCGCATTCAGCTCGCCGAGAAAGCATTTAAAAGAAAAATGCTCAGAGCGATTAAAGGAAAGCGAAAAAGAAATAAGGAGAAATAATGCCCTACTTTGAATAAAATGTAGGTTTGAAGGTCTAGCAAAAGTCATTTTCCACTCCAAACCAAGCATAAAGCCGTTTATCGCCTTCTATAGCGGTAAACGGCTTTATGCTTAATCAAAAAATCACTTTCATCCGCTAATTATGCGTCACAGAAATAGCCCTCAACTTCGTTGCTATTAAAAAGCTACTTTTTAAGCTTATTTTAGTCTTTATGGCTGACAATAACTGTGACATCCCAATGAAATATACTTGTAAAATACGGTGTTTTAGCCCTTTTCAAGCTTAAATTCTATTTTTTTTTGCAAATCGGTGACAGCTTTATTTTGTACCTACTACTGCGAAAACACCTTACAGATTAACTACTTTAGGGGTAGTATTTTCATCCAGTTCCCTTTTAAAACCCGTCGTAAAAGATTGTAGGCACAGTTCCAAATAATAAATACTTCCTACCGTTATCATCTCAGAAGCGGCCGTTTACTCAGGCAAAAAGGATCAAAGTAGATTCATTTTTGCAAAAACGAATGTCACAAATTATAAATATTTGTAATCTTTCCCCCTTGATAACAAGGCACGCTACGAAACAAAGTAAGGAAAATAATACTTTATTAAAGCTTACATGTATTTAGTAGTGTAAACGAGTACTTTAAATGCAAGCAATAAAACAATTTCAAATAAATAATATGTTTAATTTATTAAAAAATAGAATGTTACACACCTTATTGATATTTTTAATACTTCGTTCTGTTTTTGTTTTTTTTAGAGAAATTTGAAAAAAATTTGTAGGTTTTTTGAATCTTTTTTATGTATATTTACCATTGTAGCGCTAAACATTAACCATGGAACAGCACAATTTTAAAGACAAACATATGCTCAAACACCTAGTTTCTGAGTACGAGGCTATGTCACAAAAAGGGACAGTAGGTTTCCTTGAGAAAAAGGCTTTCTTAGAGCTAATTGACCATTATGAAATGGAATCTCAGCTTGACAAGGCCATCGAAGTGATTGAATATGCCCTCCTTCAATACAGCTACTCCACCGAGTTTTACATTCGGAAGGCGCAGTTGTTAATTGAAAAAAAATGTGCTTATCAAGCAATTGCTTGTTTAGAACATGCCGAAATATTATCTCCTTCAGAATTAGAAATTTTTCTATTCAAGGCAGAAGCGCTTTGCTCTTTGGGTAATTACGATGAAGCTTTTGAATTACTTCAAGCCCTAAAAGGGAAATTAGATAAAGAAGAACTTAGTGAAGTTTTGATGCTAGAAGCACACATTCACGAAAATTTAGAAGATTTCGATAAGATGTTCCGTTCTCTAGAGGACGCCTTATTAGCTAATCCTAAGAATAGCGTAGCTTTGGAAAGAGTGTGGCTTAGTGTCGAACTG
Organism: Saprospiraceae bacterium; assembly: GCA_045110315.1. Taxonomy (GTDB): domain Bacteria; phylum Bacteroidota; class Bacteroidia; order Chitinophagales; family Saprospiraceae; genus CALFBG01. Next base: position 26,868 of record JBGCFY010000074.1, on the reverse strand, counting down.
TCAGCAAAGTACCAACAAAGCGTTAAGCTACATAATTATCTTATCGATCAAGATCCTTACTCTTATATCGCTTGGTACAACCTAGGTCACGCTTATGCTTGTCTGGAACGATACGAAGATGCCATCGAAGCATTTGAGTATGCCTACATCATCAACGAAAAATTTGAATTTGCGTATCGGGATTGTGGAGAAATCTGTTTACGCGATAAGCAATACCACAAGGCATTAAAATGCTATAACGAAGCATTAGAGTTTTTTGAACCAGATAGCGACTTTTTGTACAATATCGGTCAGTGCCACGAATTTTTGTCAGAAATAACTACGGCAAAATCTTTTTATAAAGAAGCCATTCTTCTAAATCCTGCCAACGACTTGGCTTATTACCGAATGGGAGAATGTTATGTCAAAGAAAAGAAATGGAAAAGCGCCATTCATGCCTACCAAAAAGCATTGAACCTGGAAGGCAAACGAGAAGAATATATTGCTGCGCTAGCGGAGGTTTATTATCAAATTGATGATGAGCAGCAGGCAAAACAACTTTTCAAGAAAGCGGCTGATACTGCCCCTGAAACTACAAAGTATTGGATTCAGTACGCTAGTTTTCTAATGGATGTTGGTTCGTTGCACGAAGCATTACTCGTACTCGAAGAAGCAGAAATCTACTCCATTGGCGTAGAACTTTTATATTGTCGCACCGCCTGTGAATTTATGTTAGGTCATCGGCAAGAAGCTTTAAGTTTACTACAATCCGCTTTATTAGAAAATTATAATATGCACGAATCCTTATTCGATTTAGTGCCAGAAGTAGAAGGAGATCCCGAAGTAATTCATCTCATCCAATCCTATCGCGCATAAACTTAATCACCCGAAAAATTGACTATAATTAAAGAAAAGCTGGTGCAAAATATATTTTGTACCAGCTTTTCTTATATGCGTCTTTAAATAAATTGATCTGCCGGTAAGCGCCAATCTAATCTCCTTTTGAAAATACCTGATTAAAGTCCTTGGATTTTTGATTATATATTATATATTTGCAATATGATTGGCACAAATTTTGTCCTCTCTATCATAACATCCCACAAACCCACCGTAATTAAGTTAACGCTTAAATTGATTATCCTTCATAAAGATAAAATCAATTCTGCGCACGACTTTAAGTCCTAAACCGATAGTAATAATATTATTTCAAGTACTTATCTCAGTAACATTGAGCGGCTAAGTGCTAAGATAAAATTGTATCAACACTAAATTGTGTTAGACTTTGATCAGCATCAAGGCGCGAAAACCGAGCTAAGGCTTTGAGTAACGAAGAGACTGTTCAAAAGATGATGCAAGTTAATAAGCAAAATAATTTGTATTGGTACTTACTTAAGTAGCTCAAAAAAGCTTTGATAATAACTTAGTGCATTGTTCCATTTTTTGTTGATGCTAATCATTCAACAAATGATCAACACTGCCATTTTGCTTAAAAGTGATTTTCCTTTTAATAGCTTACTGTGAGAAACGAGTTTGATGATATGTTAGATAAGGTGCAACTTATACTAACAGGATTAAACACCGCAGGCTTTTTGAAGTTGAACATATCATAGTTGCCTGCACTACTGTGTACGGGAAGTAATTCCCCTGAGTAAAGCATTATGCGAAACGTGAATCTTGGTTTTTGTACCGCAATAGGCACACTGCGTATTATTGAGCAGAATACCTAAACCGAATACAACAATCAGAAGGGAAGAGACAAGTTGAACTGATGCAATTAACAGTTATAATCTCATGATTTTTCCATCCTACAATGGATGATGCAAGTTACGTGTCTACTGAGTAGACACAAAGTTGAACAGAGTCCTTTCTTGGATAGATGTACAATTCTATGCGTAGGAATTGGCATCTTCCAAAGATTAAGAACGAATCTGTTTTTGGGATGTAGTCCCCCTCCTTAGAGGTTTGGAGGGGGAATTTTTTTATGCGCCTTTTTGTATTAAGCTCAAAATTTCTTCTAGGTATTCTCGATGATTGGACAAACGAGGTACTTTGCTCTGTCCACCGTATTTCCCTTTAGATTTCAACCATCCGTGAAAAGTCCCCTTGGGAGCTAAATGCAAGCGTAGTCTTTCTAATGCCAGACTTTTGAATCGTTTGGCTTCATAATCAGAATTGATGCCTTGTAGGTTTTCGTCAAGGAGTTCGTTAAATTTATCTACATCTTCTGGTGCTTTTTCAAACTCTACAATCCATTCGTGTCCACCTTTGTCGCTACCGCTAAAATAAATTGGAGCAACGGTGTATTCCCGAATTTTAGCGTTAAGCTGTTGACAGGTCTTTGATAAAGCCATATCCGTATTTGCTACAATCACTTCTTCTCCAAAAGCATTGACAAATTGTTTGGTCCGACCAGTAATAACTATTTTGTAAGGACTTGTAGAAGTGAAGCAAATCGTATCTCCGGGTACGTAGCGCCACAATCCACTATTGGTACTGATGACCATCGCGTAGTTTTTCCCAACCTCTACGGCGTGGAGCGGAATAGCTTTAGGGTTTTCTTGGTGCCATTCTTCCATCGGCAAGAATTCGTAGTAAATTCCATTATCTAGAAGTAATAAAAGGTCATTACTATTCAAATCGTTCTGGATGGCAAAATATCCTTCTGTTGCATTATAAATCTCCATATATCGAAGGTCGGGAGAAGGCAATAGCTCTTGAAATTGTTCGCGGTACGGAATAAAGCTTACGCCACCGTGAATATATACTTCCAATTCGGGCCAGACTTCCAACATATTGGACTTTCCCGTAATTTCTAAAATACGTCTAAACAAAACGATGGTCCAAGTAGGAACGCCACCAATCATAACCATTTTGCGCTCTTTACTCACAATTTCTGCCATCTGGCTAATCTTATCCTCCCAATTATCCATCAAAGCCGTTTCTAAATCCGGCGTAAAAAAGGGACGTCCTACAAATGGCATTTGATGTATCATGATCGCCGAAACGTCTCCAATTCGTGTTTTAGGGTACGGATCAAATTGCGATAAGCTTCCTCCCATTAACAAACTTTTGCATTCAAACTGTCGTGCTTTTGGGTTATTTTGGTAAACCAAATTCATCGTATCCCAAGTACCGCGAATGTGGCAAGTCCGTAAGTTTTGACTAGAAATAGGAATAAATTTACTCCGATCACTTGTTGTACCAGAGGATTTGGAAAACCAGCGTATGCTGCCGTTCCAAAGTATATCTTTTTCACCATGCATCATACGATTGATGTAAGGCTTCAAACTTTCATAATCTTGTATTGGAACATTTTCTGCGAAAGCATCGTAGGATTTGATGCTTGCATAATCGAATCGTTTTCCCCATTCAGTATTTTTTGCTGTTTTTAACAACTGGAAGAGTAGTGCTTCTTGTACTTTATGAGGATATTTCATAAAATGTTCAATCCGCTTCATACGTTGCGAAAAATACCAGGCGAATATTTTATTAATTGACTTTCTCACAAGTTTGTTTTACTAAAAAATCACATTTACCAATAGCAAGCTCTTACTTGTGTTGTTTAGATGAACCTCTTTTCCCAAATAATTGTGCTCGTTTGAAATTTCGTTGACGAAAATAACTGCAACAGTAGGCATTTCCCCAGTATAACCGTTGATTTCTCTGAGTGTTCAAATTCAGTCTTTCTATCACAACCCTCTCAAAATAAGGAATTTTGCGGTAAGCACATACGTAAAAGCTCATTAATTAGTCAGAATAGACAAATTTAGCTAGTCCAAAAGCTTAAGTACTAAGACCAGTTTAATCGTAAATTAATTTTGCACTGATCTTTATAACTCTAATTTTAAGAAAGTACCGGTATGACTTTCTTTATGTTTAGCTATTTTTTCTGGCGTTCCTGCACATAGAACTTCTCCTCCCCGTTGACCACCTTCCAATCCAATGTCAATAATATAATCTGCTACTTTGATGACATCCATATTATGTTCAATAATGATTATCGTATTTCCTTTATCGACTAATTTGTTGAGCACCCGCAGCAATTGTTGAATATCTTCGAAATGTAGTCCCGTCGTAGGTTCATCGAGGATATACATCGTTCTTCCGGTATCTCGTTTGGAGAGTTCTTCTGATAATTTTACCCGTTGCGCTTCTCCGCCAGAAAGTGTCGTTGCTTGCTGCCCCAGTGTGATGTATCCCAGACCAACATCTTCTAGTGTTTTTATTTTACGATGAATCGTAGGAATATTTTCAAAAAATATAACAGCTTCGCTGACCGTCATACTGAGTACATCATTGATCGATCTTCCTTTGTAAAGAATCTCCAGCGTTTCTCGATTATAACGCCGTCCCATGCATTGCTCACAATCGACTTGTACATCTGGTAAGAAATTCATTTCAATTACACGCTTTCCAGCACCTTGGCATTCTTCACAACGTCCGCCCTTGACGTTAAAAGAAAAACGTCCCATTTTGTAGCCCCGAATTTTAGCTTCTGGCAGTACGGCAAATATCTTTCGAATGTCTGTAAAAAGTCCTGTATAAGTCGCAGGATTAGAGCGTGGTGTTCGACCGATAGGTGACTGATCAATTTCGATTACTTTATCGATATGTTCGAGGCCTTTAATTTCTTTATAAGCTAAAGGTTTTTTACGACTTTTATAAAAATGTTGGCGCAGAATAGGGTAAAGTGTTTCGTTGATCAAAGTAGATTTTCCACTTCCCGAAACTCCCGTAACGCAGCAAAATGTACCGAGCGGAATTTTGATGGAAACATTTTTCAGGTTATTCCCCGTTGCACCTTTCAATTCTAAATGTTCCCCCCTTCCTTTCCTCCGTTCTTTTGGAACTTCGATCTTTTTCCTTGCCTTAAGGTAGTCGGACGTTAACGTTTTCTTTTTCAAAAAATCTTTAGGCTTACCCGCTGCGACCAACGCACCGCCCAACTTCCCTGCTCCTGGTCCTAAATCAATAATATAATCAGAAGCCATCATGATGTCCTTATCGTGCTCTACGACCAAAACCGTATTTCCAATATCCGTCAATTCCCGTAACGCTTCGATCAATCGCTGATTGTCTCGTTGGTGAAGACCAATACTTGGTTCGTCCAAGATATACGTAATTCCGGTCAACTGAGAGCCAATTTGCGTTGCCAAGCGAATCCGTTGTGACTCTCCCCCTGACAAGGTTCTAGCCGGACGATTGAGTGCTAGATAATCTAAACCGACGTGCAGTAAAAACCCGAGCCGCAAGCGAATTTCTTTTAGCACATCTTTAGCGATCAAGGCTTTTCGTCCTTCCATACTTCCCTCTAGGTCTTGCATCCAAAAGGCAAGCTCTTTGATATCCATGAGCGCTAATTCAGAAATATTTTTTTCTTGAATTTTGAAGTGCCGAGATTCTTTTTTTAACCGCTGACCTTGGCAAGCCTCACAAGTATCAATGGTCAAAAAGTCTTCCGCCCAACGCCTGATTTTTTCAGAGCTAGAATCTTTGTACCAACGCAATAGCATATTCGTCAAACCATCGTACGCCAAATTGTAAGTAAAATCATTTTTACTGTAATTCATGTTGACGGCAAATTTATCATTGCCACCGTACAAAATAATTTTTAACGCTTCTTTGGGTATATCTTTAACTGGCGTTGAAAAAGTAAATTTATATTTCTTAGCAATCGCGCGCAATTGTTTGAAGGTAAGATTTTCTCGTACCTCCCCGAAAGGCAAGATCCCTTGTTTATTGATACTTTTTTTATCGTCAGGAATGACTTTATCTAGATCTACTTTCTGAACTTCCCCTAAACCTTTACACGCAGGGCAAGCACCATAAGGCGAGTTAAAAGAAAATGCATTTGGAGAAGGTTCTTCGTAAGAAAGTCCCGTTTCGGTATCCATCAGATGCTTACTAAAAGGAGTAACGACACCAGTATCATTATCCATAATCATGATCAAACCATTACCCATTTTCAGGGCGGTTCCAACAGATTGTGCAAGGCGGTCATTCCGATCTTTTTGTACTTTTATTCGATCGATAACGACTTCAATATCATGTACTTTATAGCGATCCAATTGCATGGAAGGAACGATGTCTAAAATCTCCTCATCAACACGCACCTTGGTATAACCTTGTTTTCTAATTTGATCAAACAACTCACGGTAATGTCCTTTCCGACCTCTAACCAAAGGTGCCAGTATAAGTATTTTTTTATTTTTAAAATTGCTTTGTAAATGTTCGTTAATCTGATCTTCATTGAACTTGACCATTTTCTTACCCGTGGTGTAGGCGTAGGCGTCTCCAACTCTTGCGAAGAGTAATCGCATAAAGTCATAAATCTCTGTGATGGTGCCAACTGTAGAACGAGGATTACGCCCCGTCGTCTTTTGCTCAATAGAAATTACAGGGCTTAAACCAGTAATCTGCTCGACGTCTGGTCGTTCCATTTCTCCAATAAACTGTCGAGCATAAGCCGTAAATGTTTCCATGTAGCGCCGCTGACCTTCCGCATAAATGGTATCAAAAGCCAAGGAAGATTTTCCACTACCGCTAATGCCCGTAATCACGACGAGTTGATTCCGAGGAATACTGACATCTACATTTTTCAAGTTGTGAACCCTAGCTCCAACAACATCAATAAAATTGTTTACTCCTGAAGCCTTCTTTTTCTTTGCCATGCTGGATTTTTGTGCCATTTTTTCATGAAGCTGTTTAGAATGTTTGTGAACCATTAAACACCTTCTATCCTAAAATTTAAGTGCGTGTTGTTTTTGATTATTTTGCAAAAGTAAAGAAAATCTATTATTCTAAAACTTGTCATTTTCCTCCGTAGCGACTTCCGTCACTAAGCTTTTCACAATCAAACGCAGTTTAGGTTCTGCCACGCGCGCTACTTCGATGACTTCTTCTATACTTGTTTCTGTAATACTTTCGATGGGATAACACTGGTTGGAAACGACGGACGCTACAAAAACTGCCATGCCAGAATGTCTCGCAACGATTACTTCTGGTACGGTAGACATTCCTACTAAATCGCCACCAACGCGGTGAATAAAATTATACTCTGCGGGCGTTTCCAAATTAGGTCCTTGCAAAGCAAAGTAAACACCTTCGTGAAAACGAATATTAGCTTCCTGCGCTATTTTTTTAGCTTGTTCAATCAATGTACGATCGTACGTCTTGAGCATATCGGGAAAGCGAGGACCTAGCCGGACGTCATTGATACCCCGCAATGGATTTTCAGGTTGAAAATTAATATGGTCTTTAACGAATACAATATCTCCGGCCAAATAATCTGGGTTGGTGCTTCCCGAAACGTTAGAAATAAATAGTCGATTGACACCTAAGAACTTTAGTACGCGAACCGGAAATGTAACTTGTTTCATGCTGTAACCTTCATAATAATGAAAGCGACCTGCCATGGCTACCACAGCTTTCCCTCCAAGTTTGCCAAAAATTAATTTGCCCTGATGGCTTTTAACTGTTGATCTTGGGAAGTGAGGAATATCTTCGTAATCAATCTCCGTTTCTATTTGAATTTCCTCGATCAGATTACCTAAACCCGTTCCAAGAATAATACCTTCTTGGGGTGTTGAAGTTGTTTTACTTCGAATAAAATGAATCGTCTCTTGAATTTGTTCGTACAACATAAATCTAATCTACAATCATTTTTTCTTTGTCCAAGTTTTGTTGAACAATATTTTCGGGCAATTCTCTAAAATCATATTCTTGGTTTCGGAGTTGAGCTTTAAAACCAGCTTCCCGAATGGCTTCTTGAATTCCGTTTGCCGTAAAGCGGAAAGAAGCTCCTGCGGCGGAAACCACATTTTCTTCAATCATAATACTTCCAAAATCGTTAGCTCCGGCGTGTAGACAAACCTGCGCAATTTGTTTGCCGACCGTCAGCCAAGAAGCTTGGATATTGACAATATTGGGCAACATAATTCTACTCATTGCGATCATCCGAACGTATTCATCTCCAGTGCAAGTATTTCTCGCGCGTTTAATTTTTTTCAATAAGGTTCCTTCATCCATAAAAGGCCAAGGAATAAAAGCGAGGAACCCCTTAGCATCCGCTGGCTTTTCGGATTGTACTTGGCGAATATCCACAAAGTGCTGCATCCGCTCCAGATTCGTTTCGATGTGTCCAAACATCATTGTAGCGGAAGTAGTCAAGTGCAATTGGTGCGCCGCGCGCATTACATCTAACCATTCTTTTCCACCACATTTGCCTTTAGAAATTAATCGGCGTACTCGATCACTCAGGATTTCAGCCCCTGCGCCAGGCAAAGAGTCTAAGCCGGATGCTTTCAATGCTTTGAGTACTTCGTGGTGCGTTGCATTTTCCAATTTAGCAATGTGCGCAATTTCTGGTGGTCCTAAAGCGTGAAGCTTGAGTTGTGGATATAAACTTTTTAATTCCGCAAATAAATCACAGTAAAATTTTAACCCTAAATCGGGGTGATGTCCACCTTGCAGCAAAAGTTGTTCCCCACCGAAACCAAAAGTCTCTTCTATCTTTTGTTTGTATTCCTCAATCGTAGTAATGTAAGCTTCGCCGTGTTTTGGTCGACGGTAAAAATTACAAAACTTACAATTGGCAATACAGACATTCGTGGTATTAGAATTTCGATCAATGATCCACGTCACAGTCTTTCCCGGTACATGGTGCTGTCTCATTTTATTTCCAACGTGCATGAGCGCCGCCGTAGAAGCATTTTCAAAAAGAAAAACACCTTCCTCTGCACTGAGAAATTCCATGTTTAATGCTCGGTCTAATAGCTTATCAATTTGCATAAGAATAACTTAGAAGTTTTATTAAAGCAGGTTTGAAATTCTATCAAATTGGCAAACCTTAATTTGGCGTAGCGCCTCGTTGTTTTTGAAATTATTTGCTTGACGATCAAGTCAAACGCATACGGAAGTTGTTTAAAAACCATCCTAGTCAACTTCTTTCGGCCGAATAAAATCTTATCGACGATAGATTAAGTTTATATTAATTTTAATCGCACGAGCAGCTTTCCTATTTATTAATTTTAAGTACCCCAAATTTAATAAATCATCTAGCTAGCTGCCCTTATTAAACAAAGATACAAAAGCTATGTTTAGCAGAGAATAGCTTATTTTCATTTTTTTTTGAAAGTAATAAATTCTTCGAATCCTAGCTTTCAGCCGTTACCCGCTTTGAATAAAGCCCTTAGGCATTGCATATTATAAGGAAAAACCCTATATTTGCACTGATTTTGATCTTTAGGAAGAGGGAACGTTAAGTTCCCTCTTCTTTGTTTATGTAGAAATTGTATAAAATCAATAACTGTGATTGAGGAAAAAATAATCAATTTATTGGAGGAGAAATTCCAAGAAGAAAACTTCCAAGATTGTTTTGTGGTAGATGTCAATCTAAATGTAAACAACAAACTAGAGGTTTTTGTAGATGCGGATTCTGGCATTACCTTTGAAAAATGCCGTAAACTTAGCCGGTATTTAGAAGAATTCATTGATGAAGAACAATGGCTGGGAGAAAAGTATACGTTAGAGGTATCTTCTCCGGGCATTTCTCGACCACTGAAATTTATTCGACAATACCAGAAAAACATTGGCCGAAAGGTAGAAGTTTTTCTAGAGGATGGTTCCAAAAAAACGGCGCAATTTGTTGCCATGGAGGGAAATAATATTATTCTAGAAGAAAAAGTTCGCATCAAAGAAGGAAAAAAGAAAAGAACAGAAATTGTACGAACGACCATTCCTTTCGAAACCATTAATAAAACCGTCGTTAAGATCTCTTTCTCAAAAAAGTAACTGCTCACTACACAGGTTTAGATTCAAATTTGTGTACGCATATATAATAAGTAACACTAGTAAAATTGTTTTTCTAATGCTAGACCGCCTAATCAAGTTCTAAAACAAAAGTAAATTGTCTTAGATTTTGAGTAGCATCGTTACTTACAAGATGATACAAGCTAATAGACGAATTAATTTGTGTCAGTACTTAATTATTTATAAAATATCAAACGCTGTATGAACTCATGATGAACCTCGTGGATACTTTCTCGGAATTTAAAGCGGGAAAAAATATTGATCGACCGACTATGGTCCGTGTACTGGAAGACGTATTCCGTACCTTGATTCGTAAAAAGTTTGGATCGGATGAAAATTTCGATGTTATCGTTAATACACAAAAAGGTGACCTTGAACTTTGGAGGGTAAGAGAAATCGTACCCGACGGTGAAGTAACAGATGATCGAAGTCAGGTCTCTATTTCGGAAGCCTTGAGTATTGATGACGACTATGAAATTGGAGAGGAGTGTTACGAGCAATTACATTTAGAAGATTTTGGTCGTAGAGCAATTATGGCGGCACGACAAACATTGATTTCTCGAATTATGGAATTGGAGAAAGATGATGTTTTCCGTAAATATTCTGAGCGCGTTGGAGATATTGTATTGGGTGAAGTACACCAAATTTTAAAGCGAGAAATTCTAGTTTTAGATGATACAACAGGTAACGAATTGGTGATTCCGCGTAATGAAATGATTCGGGGAGATTTTTTCCGAAAAGGAGATATGGTAAGAGGTGTGATCAAAAAAGTAGAAATGAAGAATAACAATCCCGTTGTTATCGTTTCTCGTACGGATAGTCTTTTCCTAGAAAAATTACTAGAACAAGAAGTACCAGAAATTGAAGACGGTTTGATCGTTGTCAAAAATATAGTACGACTTCCGGGGGATCGCGCAAAAGTAGCCGTCGAATCTTATGATGACCGTATTGATCCCGTTGGTGCTTGTGTAGGAATGAAAGGTTCTCGTATTCACGGTATCGTGAGAGAATTACGCAATGAAAACATTGATATTGTCAATTATACTAATAACGACAAACTATTCATTCAGCGGTCTTTAACGCCAGCAAAAGTTACTCGTATTGACTTAAAAGAAGAAGGAGAAGAAGAGAAAAGAAGAGCGGCGGTATACCTTGAGCCAGACCAAGTTTCTTTGGCCATCGGTAAAGGAGGTACAAATATTAAATTAGCCAGTAGATTGACTGGTTTTGAAATCGATGTTTATAGAAATTCTGACAATGTCCAAGAAATTGACGATGTCGATTTGGATGAATTTTCTGATGAAATTGATGGTTGGGTAATTGAAGCGTTGAAGAAGATCGGATGCGATTCTGCTCGTAGCGTTTTAAATCTCGAAGTAAGAGAATTAGTTCGTAGAACTGACCTCGAAGAAGAGACCATCGAAGATGTAATGAAGATTCTCGAAGCGGAATTTGCGGAAGATTAATTTCGTAATCGCGCCAGATCAGAATAGACAAAATAAAGTTGTCCAAAAAGAGTCGTTAATCATCAAAGTATAAAGACTTTAGACGATGTTTTTGGACAACTTCATTGTATTTTTTTGCTTAGAACAAAAAAAATACGGTTTTTTGAATTGTTTTTTCAAAGAAAGGGTTAATCATAGGTAGTTTTCCCTTATTTTTGTATGAATAAATACGTATTTTAGCATACGCTCTAAATATAAGGTACTGAATGAGTTATTTTTTTACGCAAATCAAAAATATAAAATGGTTATGTAAGTAAATACTTGTTTTTTTTGAAAAGATATTAATCTTTCATAATCACTTTCTACTAAATTAGAAAGAAAAACACCAGAATGGCAAAACGTTTAATAAAGATTGCAAAAGAATTGAATGTAGGTACAACTACAATCGTCGATCACCTGAACAAGAGTGGCTATGAGATAGATAACAAGCCCACTGCTAAAGTTACAGATGAGATGTACGAGGAGTTGATCAAAGAATTTCAAAAGTCAATTGCGATCAAAGAACAAGCGGACCAATTAGTTATTGGTACTCGTACTGGATCAGGTAAAAAAGACGAATCTACTCCCGAACCACAAGTAGAAGCACCTACTTTTGTTCCTCCTACTCCTGAAGTAAAGGTTGAGCCCGTTGAAGAGGAAGTTATCGAACAACCCGTAGCGGAAGAAGAAGTCGTTGAAGAGGAAATGGTCGAAGAAATCGTTGAAGAAACGCCTGTTGTCGTAGAGGAAACTCCCGTCGTTCAAGAAGAAGTGAAAAAGGAAGAAGTGGTCGAAGAAGTCGTTGAGGACGCAGAAGCACCTAAAATTCAACTAAAGATAAAAGGGAAGATTGATCTCGACGCAAACAAGAAAAAGGCAAAAGAAGAAGTAGAAGAAACAGCGCCAGTTGTGAAACCTACCAAACCAGAAACACCTGTCGTTGAAGCAAAGAAAGAAGAAGAAGAAGAAGAAGAAGAAGAAAAGGTCGTAGAGGAAAAAGTCGTTGCCAAAGACAAAGCTCCAAAAATTATACCCGTCGAAGAGAAAGCACCATCGGAAAAAGTTACCGCAAAAGAAGAAAAAGAACCCGCTAAGGAGGATGGAATGATGCGAGCAAAAACGCCTCAACTCAAAGGGTTAAAGATTCTTGGTAAAATCGATACCGATAAATTAAAGAAAAAGAAAAAAGTCAAAAAGACAACGACTACCGGTAAAACTTCTGAAGGCGCTAGTGATTCGCCAGAGAAGAAAAAACGCAGAAAACGTAAAAAAGTTACTACCGTTGAGTCTGGCTCAAATAATCGTAGCAATAGTGGCGATAATCGTAGTAATGATTCTCGGTCTAATAGTGGTGGAAGATCTGGAGGTAATAATCGATCCAATAATCGTGGAAGAACTTCTCCTGGTAGAAGAAGAGATGAAGTAAAAGAAGTTTCTAAGAAAGAGATCGACGAAAAAATCAAACAAACAATGGCGAGACTTTCCGGAGGAGGAAAGAATAAACGCCAAAAAATACGGAGAGATAATCGAGATAGACATCGAGAGAAGCAGGAGAAGATGGATCAGAAGAGTGAGGTAACAAACTTACAGTTAACCGAATTCATTTCTGTATCAGAATTAGCAAGTTTAATGGACGTACCCGTTACCGATGTTATCATGACTTGCATGAATCTAGGTGCCATTGTTTCGATTAATCAACGATTAGACGCAGAAATTATCGAAATCGTAGCCAATGAATTTGGACACGTTGTAGAGTTTATCAGTGCAGAAGAGCAATCCGAAGATGATGAAGAGATTGTAGATGATCCTGAAGACTTAGTAGATCGTTCGCCAATTGTCACCGTTATGGGACACGTTGATCACGGTAAGACTTCTTTACTGGATTATATCCGAGAAGCAAAAGTTGCTGACGGAGAAGCTGGGGGAATTACCCAACACATTGGTGCTTACGAGGTTCGCGTAGGTCCCGACAATAAAAAAATAACATTCTTAGATACTCCTGGTCACGAGGCTTTTACAGCCATGAGAGCAAGGGGTGCTAAAGTAACAGACATCGCAGTAATCATTATTTCTGCTGATGATAATATTATGCCTCAAACGAAAGAGGCAATCAGTCACGCTCAAGCGGCTGGCGTACCTATTATCTTTGCCATCAACAAGATTGATAAAGATGGTGCTCAACCAGAACGTATTAAGCAAGAGTTGGCAACCATGAACTTCTTAGTGGAGGATTGGGGTGGTAAATACCAGTCGCAAGATATCTCTGCGAAGAAAGGTACCAACATTGACTTGTTACTCGAAAAAATCTTATTAGAAGCAGAAATCCTTGAATTAAAAGCAAATCCTGACCGAGCAGCCATTGGTACACTCATCGAGGCTTCGCTAGATAAAGGAAGAGGATACGTTTCTAAAATCTTAGTTCAAACGGGAACCCTAAGAATTGGTAACTCCGTCGTAGCAGGAGAGCATTCCGGTAAAGTAAAGGCAATGTTCAACGAATTTGGTAAAAAAATCAAAACGGCGGGTCCTTCAACACCAGTCTTAATTCTTGGGTTGAGCGGTGCACCACAAGCTGGAGAGAAATTTAAAGTACTCGATACAGAACAAGAAGCTAGACAAATTGCTTCGAAACGAGCTCAAATTGTTCGAGAACAAACAACCAGAGCAAACAAACGTATTAGTTTAGATGAGATCGGTCGTCGATTAGCACTTGGTACTTTTAAAGAGTTGAACTTGATCATCAAGGGTGATGTGGATGGTTCTGTAGAGGCTCTTTCTGATTCCTTGATCAAACAGTCAATTGAAACGGTTCAAGTAAACGTAATTCATAAAGCCGTTGGTCAAATTATTGAATCAGATGTACTTTTAGCTTCTGCTTCGGATGCCATCATTATCGGATTCCAAGTACGACCTTCGCTCGGTGCTAGAAAATTAGCCGAAAGAGAAGGGGTTGAAATCAAGTCTTACTCCATCATCTACGAAGCCATCGAGGAAATCAAAATGGCGATTGAAGGAATGCTGGAGCCAACGAAAGAAGAGAAAATCGTTTCTCAAATTGAAGTACGTGAAACTTACAAAATTAGTCGAATTGGTACAATTGCTGGTTGCTACGTTTTAGAAGGTAAGTTTAGCCGAAATACGCACCTACGATTGATTCGAGATGGTATCGTTATCTACCCAACTAAAGAAGGGGTCAAAGGAGAAGTCGCTTCCCTAAAACGTTTTAAAGAAGATGTAAAAGAAGTGAAGAGTGGTTTTGAATGTGGTATTACCATCAAAAACTACAATGACATCAAAGTTGGCGATATTATCGAAGGTTATGAAATTGTAGAAGTAAAGCAAAAATTAAGTTAGATCAGTAAAACTCCGTTGAAACGCAACTAAGATAGTCGCAAGGTTTTACTTTATTTTCAACGCTGTTACACTGTTCAAACTAGATTCATAAAAATGTTATTTACACAAAAACAGCATCAATGGTACCAATACGTATTATTGATGCTGTTTTGTTTTTGCCTACCCATTCATCAACGATTAGCAACGGGCTTTATCTTACTCTTAGCGCTTAATTGGTTGCTCAGCGCTAATTTCATGGAAAAATTTCGGCAACTCACTCGCCCCTTACCTTTACTATTTATCGGTTTTTATTGTTTACATATCTTTGGATTAGCGTACACGGATCACTTAGCTACTGCTTTACAAAATTTAGAACGGAAGCTTTCGTTACTCATTTTTCCTTTGATTCTTTTCTCGACAGCTCCAGTTACAAATATTCAGTTAAAACGGCTACTACTGAGCTTTCTACTTGCCTGTTTACTCGGTAGTTTAACTTGTTTAGCCAGCGCAGGGCTATACTATGCCGAAACAGGAATCAATACTTTTTATTACGAATCCTTATCCAAGCATTTAGGGTTCCATCCATCTTATTATGCCATGTACATGGCGTTTGCCTTATTTATTTTATGCTCCTATCTCGTTAAAGATTGGTCAAAATTAAGCTTAGGGCTTCGTAGTCTTGGTTTTTTGACTGGTGGATATTTATTGATTTTTATACTCCTGCTTTCTGCAAGAATGGAGATTCTCGCAAGCTTACTACTCTTTCCTACCGCTTTTTTGATCTTTATGATCAAACAAAAAAAATTACTCGTTGGCCTTGCTTTGATGACCACAGGTTTACTTCTAATTGGGACAATTGCTTGGACAATTCCCAATACAAAAATGAGAATTCAAGTTGCGCTGAATGGTTTGTTCAACGCATCGAAAACACAAAGTAAACCCGATATTCGCTTACAGATTTGGAAGAGTGCCGTTGAAGCTATTTCCGAAAAACCTATGCTCGGGCAAGGAACTACCGGTGGGTTTCCAAAAATGATGGAACAATACCGATTAAAGAATATCACCATTGCGACAGAGAAAAAATTAAACACCCATAACCAATACCTGGAAACCGCGCTGAGTCTCGGCTTAGTTGGCTTGCTGCTTTTACTGCTACTTTTATTGCTTCCGTTGGTAATGGCTTGGCGACAGAATCAATTCATTTACGCCTTTTTGTTAGCCTTTTTTGCCTTAGCCATCCTTACGGAAAATATACTAGAACGGCAGCAGGGAATCATCTTTTATGCTTGTTTTAATAGTTTACTCGCACGCCACTTAACGCGACGTAATCCTGATGAAATAGCTTAGTTTTTCTTAATGAGTATCGCAATTAAGAATTTTTCATACTTTCAACTTACCGCAAAAAAATATCCCGAATCTTCGATAACGAAAATTCGGGATAAGAGTATCTTTATAGGTGTAAATTCACCGGAAAGGCTAGTTACAATGATTACTCTGGTTCAAATCCAAGAATAATATTGAAGTTTCCGTATTGTGTCCATCTAGCATTAATATCTTGTAATTCTGGTTTATCAAAACCAATTCCGTAGTCAAATCCTAGCGTACCAAACATGGGTAAGAATACTCTTAATCCCATTCCCGCTGATCGCCTTACGTCAAAAGGATTGAAGTCACTAAAGCTACCCCAAGAGTTTCCACCTTCTACGAAACCTAAAACGAAGATTGTGGAACTTGGATTCAAAGAAATTGGGTAACGAAGTTCAACCGTAAATTTATCAAAAACTGGCGTTGCAACGTTACCAAACTGAGAAACGTTCGCATCCAATTCATTAATCTCATATCCTCTTAAAGAAATCAAATCCGTTCCGATATAACCAAACTGCTGATTCGCAAATCCATCTCCACCCAATTGGAATCTTTCGAAAGGAGACAAGCCAATGTCTTCGTTGTAAAAACCAAGCATTCCGATTTTAACCGCTGCTTTCAATACTAGATTTCCTGCCAATCGCGTATACCATTCTGCGTTGAATCTCCATTTGTGATATTCCAACCATTTGAATTTTTCAGAGGCTGGTAAATCAGAATAATCTTTGTTGTTAAATAAAGAGTATGGAGGAGTAAGTTGTGCAGACAAGGTAAACTTAGAACCATTTTTTGGAAAAATTGGATCATCAATCGAACTTCGTGTAAAGGTCTGCTTGATACTAAAATTTAAGAAACTACCATCCGCAACTCTTCCGCCTTCACCGTCAAAAAATGCCCAAGAGTTACCATTTTTCAAGAAAAGGTTTTGGATATTGATGGCCGTTTGCGAAATAAAGTTATCATCTGGAAACTTCAATCTTGTTCCGATCGCAATTGATCCTCCTGTAATGTTGAAACGTTGTTCTGTAGAAGTTCCTACCGTTCCAAAAGTAAATCGGTTGTGGAAACCTGAAATTGTAAACGAAGTAGGTTTTTTGCCACCCAACCAAGGTTCTGTAAAGGATATATTATAACTTTGATATTGTTTTCCACTCGTTTGTGCTCGTAGCGAAAGTCGTTGGCCATCTCCTTGCGGTAATGGATTCCAAGCTTCTTTTTTGAAAATATTTCGGAGCGAGAAGTTGTTAAAAGAAACCCCTAGCGTACCAATCACTCCTCGACCAGCCCCTGCCCAACCCGCAGAAAGTTCTAATTGATCCGACGGCTTTTCTTCTACCGTATACTCGATATCAACCGTACCTCTTTGTGCGTTAACTGGCGTATTAATCCCAAGTGCTTCTGGATTAAAATAACCTAAGTTGATAATTTCTCGTTGAGAACGAATGATATCTGTTCGACTAAATTTCTGCCCAGGTCGTGTTCGAAGCTCTCTTCTAATTACATCTTCGTGGGTTCGATCGTTTCCGTTAATCACAACTCGATCAATGGTTGCTTGTGGTCCTTCAAAAATTCGAATTTCCATATCAATCGAATCCTTGTCAATCGCCACTTCGATCGGATTTACTTGGAAAAACAAATAACCATTATCCATGTAAATCGTACTAACGTCTCTACCATCTAGGCTATAACGTAACCGCGTATCTAATAACTCTTGATTATAAACATCACCTGCGTTAATTCCTAAAATGTTAGAAAGCATTTTCGTTTCATAGATCGAATTCCCTTTCCAGCTGATATCTCGGAAATAATACCGCTGACCTTCCTCGATCGTTATTTGTATTTGTAGGTGTCCATTATCTCCTCTCCAAATAGAATCTTTAAGGATACGAGCATCTCTAAATCCAATCGTATTGTAATAAGCGATGATGCTCTTTTTATCTGTTTCGTATTCTGGTTTAATCAATTTAGAAGAAGAAAACCATTTAGCTCTCCGCTTCGTATTATCCATGGTTTTACGAAGTTTTTTAGATTTAATATTTTCGTTACCAATAAAAGAAATCCGCTGAACTTTTACTTTTTTATTTCGGTCTACGTCAAAAACGAGTTGTACCGAATTAGAAATTCCTTCGTCTATTTTTTCCAATACTTTAACATCAACATCGAGATATCCTTTCTCCTTATAAAAGTCTTCAATGACGGTTCGAGCACTTACTTTGATATTTTCTGTAACAATTCCTCCTTTGAGTAGAATACTCCCTAGACCATCGTTAAGATCATCGTGGTAGGATTTTTTGACACCTTTATAGGAATACCTGGATAACCTTGCTCTTTCTTTTACATTTAATTCCAAAAAGACAATATCTCCGATCGTTTTTTGAATGTAAACCTGAACGTCGGTAAATAAGCGTAGTCGCATCAATGATTTAATGGCCCTTGGAATCGCAGTTCCACCAGCTCCCACTCTAATTTTATCTCCAACCTTGAGTCCTGAGATCGCTACGATGGCATTTTCATCACTAAATTGCTCTCCCGTTACAACGATACCTCCAATTTCAAAATCAGTTGGTTTGCTATAATCAATCGTTGGGATACTGTCTGTCACCTGTCCATATACCTCAGGGGAAAAACCCAAAAGACAGCAACAAGCAAATAATGCTATTATTTTTCTCATACCAAATTTCCAATTTAAAATCGCGGCCAATCCTTTATATGCCATCATTTCCTAAGTAGACTTTTTTGTGATACTTGTTGATATAACGCAACGGAGTAAGAAATTGAGGCTTGGTTTATAATTTAAAAATAAGCCAAATTGACCTTCAATTTCAGTGAACCTTTATCCGTTTAGTACTGTTTTTAAAACTAAGACAACATTTGACGAGTAAGCTTAACGCTCCGAGTTGAAATACTGTTGTACCAATAAGACGGCGAAATTACTAAATTTGGTTGGGAAACACGAATAAAATTAATAAGATGCAGTGTGGAAAGCCAAAAGAAGGGTAAATCTCGTTTTATTTAACACTTAGGAGTCTTGCTCCTCAAATATCTAGCTCTAGATCAGCTAGTTAACTGATCACTAGTCATACCAAATCGCCGTTCTCTGTTTTGAAAATCGAGAATAGCTTCAAATAAATGTTCTTTTCGAAAATCTGGCCAGAAAGTAGGGGTAAAATAAAGCTCCGTGTAAGCCACTTGCCATAAAAGAAAGTTACTCAATCGTGTTTCACCACTGGTACGAATTAAAAGCTCTGGATCGGGAATCCCTTGCGTACTCAATACATTTTCAAAATCACTTTCATTGATATCTTCTGGTACTAATTTTTTATCAACGGCTTGCTGTGCTAAGTTTTTGACCGCGTTCATGATTTCCCACTTGGCACTATAATTTAAGGCCAATACCAAAGTCATCCGAGTATTATGCTGCGTACTTTCGATTCCTTTCATCAAAGCTTTATAACTTCGCTTGGGTAAACGAGAAAGATCACCGATGGCGTGGAGCCTAATATTATTTTTATTGAGTGTATTAATTTCTTTACGAATCGTTTCCACTAAAAGTGCCATCAAAGCGTTGACTTCAAAAGCGGGGCGATTCCAATTTTCTGTAGAAAAAGCGTATAGCGTTAGGTACTTAACCCCCAATTCCGCCGCGGCTTCCGTCGTTTCTCTGACTGCTGTTACACCATTCTTATGACCAAAGACACGTGGTCTACCGTGTTTCTTTGCCCATCTACCGTTGCCATCCATAATGATAGCAATGTGAGCAGGCAGTTTTTTAAGATCAATGTTGGATTTTAAATCCATAAGAATATCACGCGATTAGGAAGAGATTAAATATTTACAAAGCTAAGAAAAGAATCTGAATTTACTCGCAAATCTTTACGGCAATGCATTTATGAACAATAAGTTATTTAAAATATTATTTTTGGGCAAATTTTAGTCTTTCGCCACAAAGCTTTAATACTGAAGTTGTTTTAAAGTAGATAGATGATTTATTTGCAAGCCATTGATTTCCAATATTTCAGCTAATTTTTTTCCCCGTAGCGATGGCTACGAAAAAAAAATGTAGCTTCCTCTTGAAAACCAAGCGCTTACAACTAGTTTCAAGCCCCATTTTAAAATAACTTCACTTTCAAGATGAAGCAAGGGGCTCCAAATTGGTTTAATTTTACATGGTTCTCTTTTATTATATGAGAAATGTGTTAAATTGTTTCACCTTTTTTGCAATCCAATACAATCTATTGTAAATTTAACTTCATTTTATTCTATCCTAATTTTAAACTCCCGTGGCTTATGAAGTTTGAAGAGTTTCAGTATAATCGACCTGAAGTAACTGCTTTTAGCGAAGCATTTGAAGAACAATTGCGTCTTTTCGCCGCCGCCGATACGGCGGAATTACAAAATGACATCTTAGAAGTCATCAATAATATGCGAAAGGAGTTTCTTTCGATGTACAATATTTGCCGCATTCGACATACGATTAACACCAAAGATGAATTTTACGAAAAAGAAAATTCCTTCTTTGATGCACAAAATCCTAACTTCGACGGTTTAAATACGAAGTTTTACAAGATTTTATTGTCTTCCCCATTTCGAGCATCATTAGAAGAGAAATGGGGCACGCAATTGTTTGTCATCGCAGAATTAAGTTTAAAAACTTTCGAACCCATTATCCTTAAGGATTTACAAAAAGAGAATAAACTGAGTAGCGACTATGTGAAGTTAAAAGCTTCTGCTAACATTACATTTCAGGACAAAGATTATAATCTTTCTTCGCTATATCCTCTAGAGATTTCCTCAGATCGTGCCACTCGTAAAGCAGCCAGCGAAGCAAAATGGGCTTTTTACGCAAAAAATGCAGCACAAACCGAAGAGATTTTCGATCAACAAGTCAAACTCCGTCACGGTATTGCTAAAAAATTAGGGTATAAAAATTTTGTGGAACTCGGCTACGCTCGAATGCTACGATCAGACTACACACCAGCAATGGTTGCCAATTTTAGGAAACAAGTCAAAGATTACATCGTACCTATTACACAAGAACTCTACGAACGCCAACGAAAACGGTTGAATTTAGATAAACTAAAGTATTATGATGAGGACTTCCGTTTTGCCTCGGGAAATCCCGCGCCTAAAGGAAGACCAGAATGGATTATTGATAATGCGGGAGTGATGTATCAGGAATTGTCGAAAGAAACTTCCGAATTTTTCAACTTCATGCGGGACAATAACTTGATGGACTTAGTCAATAAAGAAGGTAAAGCTACCGGAGGATATTGCACTTTCATTGGAAAATACAAAGCGCCGTATATTTTTTCTAATTTCAATGGAACCAGCGGCGATATTGACGTATTGACGCACGAGGCGGGTCACGCCTTTCAGGTCTTCTCCAGCAAAGAAATTGGGTTAAATGAATACAATTGGCCAACTTACGAAGCTTGTGAAATACATTCTATGAGTATGGAGTTTTTTACTTGGCCTTGGATGGATTTGTTTTTCAAAGAAGATACCGAAAAGTATAAATTCAGTCATCTAGCGGGTGCACTTTTATTTTTACCTTACGGTGTAGCCATTGACGAGTTTCAGCATTTTGTCTACGAAAATCCAATGGTTAGTCCTACAGAACGAAATCATATGTGGCGAGAAATTGAAAAGAAATACCTTCCACAACGAGATTATGATGGCAATCAATTTTTGGAGCAAGGTGGTTTTTGGCAACGACAAAGTCACGTCTTTACGACGCCGTTTTATTACATTGACTATACTTTAGCACAGATATGTGCTTTCCAGTTTTGGAAAAAAGACCAAGAGAATCACCCCGCAGCTTGGTCTGATTATTTGACCTTATGTAAAGCTGGAGGAAGCAAGTCTTTCCTCGAATTGGTAAAGTTAGCCAATTTGACTTCCCCTTTTAAAGACGGCTGTGTTGAATCTGTAGTTGGAAAAATAAAGGCTTGGTTGGATCAAGTCGACGACAAACAGTTTTAGAGCTTGATTAGCAACTTATAAACTACTAAAAGGAGGAACGACCAATGAAATAGAGGCGAGTGTTTGTATTTAGAAGTTGTTTTAAAATAGATTTAAGTAGCAAAGCACCATTTTGTCTTGGTACTTTTACTTAACTAACTTTTAAAGTCGACACCAATAGCTTTAATGGTATTCTGTCTACTTTTCATAAATTAGTTGCTACCTTTGCTTTGAACAGAAGAAAATTCTGCTATATGTATGATATAATACTCAGTTTTATTACTGCTTTTACCCTTACCTACTTTGCGATTCCATCTATCATTCACGTCGCCCGGGTTAAAAACCTTTGTGACGAACCTGGTGAAAGACGTTCTCACACGGTTAGTACGCCTTCTTTGGGTGGTATTGGTATTTTTGCAGGTGTCATTTTTTCGATTATTCTATGGACACCCTTCGAAGCTTTTGGTGATTTACAATATATTCTTTGTGCTTTCATCATTATTTTTCTCATTGGTGCCAAAGATGATATTCTCCCTATTTCTCCTAGAGTCAAATTAATTGGGGAAGTATTCGCCGCTACGATACTTGTTTTTAAATCCAATGTAAAAATTACTAGTTTATACGGTATTTTTGGGATTACGGCTTTGCCCGAACCCATCAGCATTTTGCTTTCTGTTTTTACGATTCTAGTGATTGTCAACGCTTTTAACTTAATTGATGGCATCAATGGTCTTTCGGGAAGTATCAGTACACTGATTTCGATTACGCTAGGAACTTGGTTCTATTTATCTGATCATATTGCTTTGGCGATGGTTGCTTTTTCTTTAGCCGGTGCCGTTACTGCTTTTTTAAAATACAATTTTTCCCCTGCAAAGATATTCATGGGCGATACCGGATCGTTGCTCGTAGGATTGGTCTGTTCTATTCTTGCCATCAAGTTTATTGAGCTGAATAATGTATCCGAGCCTTATGGTTTCAATGCGGTACCTGCAGTGGCGATTGGTATTATGATTTTACCTTTGTTTGATACCTTGCGAGTATTTACGATGCGCGCGCTCCGAGGACGTTCGCCTTTTAGTCCGGATCGAAATCACATTCACCATTTACTCATCGACTATGGATTCAATCATATGCAGGCAACTGCAATTTTAGTCTTAGTGAATATTTTCTTTATTATTATCGTGATTACCTTACAGGGTTTGGGCTCACTCAATCTCCTCTTGCTAATTCTGGGAATTGCTATTTTAATGTCTGCCAGTCTTTACCTTACCGTTTCCCGCCGACAAAAAAGAAAAAATCAGGCTTCCAATGTATAATTACTTGTTGGTCTTTTTAGGAGGTGGATTGGGTAGTATTTGCCGCTTTGGCATTGCACAATTTTTGAAACCTTATGCATTCATTTTTCCATTTGCTACGTTTTTAGCCAATGCGTTGAGTTGCCTAGTCTTAGGTGTACTCGTAGGAATAAGTCTTAAGGCAGAAGTTGGTAACCTGCATAAGTTATTACTAACGACGGGATTTTGTGGCGGCTTTAGTACTTTCTCTACTTTTTCTAATGAAACGCTACAGCTTTTTCAGACGGGGCAAACAAGTCATGCTTTAGCTAGTATGGTTGGAAATCTCTTTGTTTGTTGGCTTTGTATTTACTTGGGGATGAAGCTCGCGAGCTAATTAAGTAGTTTCAAGTTATTATTATTTAATGCTATCAACTTCTTAAGAATTCCCTAACCTCGCCAAAATAGCCGCTTTGACTTGTTGGAAGTCATTCTCTTTTAACAGACTCGTCGTACTCGAATTGATATCAATCAACCAGTCTGAAAGCTTACCAAAATTCTGGTGAATATCTTTAATGTTGTGGTATTTCTTAGACTGTGCCTCCGAAATTTGTCCAATCCGTTTTTGTAAAAAAGCAGCCCACTTTTGTTCTTGTTTTCCCCAATAGTCAAAGTAATAATCTAAAACGTCAGGATCTCCAAAATGAATAAATTCTACTGGAACAGGCAAAATACGCTTTGTAAAAGCTTCTTTGTCCCAACGATTATTACGAGCAATTTCATAAAGCTCAAACATACAATAAGGAGACTTTGCATATTTTTCACTCACAAAGACGACAATTAGATCTCCCTCACCAATTTCTTCCATAAACTTAGAAATCAATCCTCCATACCCTAAGTCCATTTTATCTCGAATGATCGTAAAACCATCCTCTTTCAGAGCAACGTAAAGTTCATCCACAATTTTTTCACGACTTTCGCCCGCTTCCCGTTGGTCGCCCCAAGCATAAGAAAAATAAATTTTTGCGGCACTCACAGGATGTTTTTGCTCCGTTTTTGTAGCCTTAGGAGCAGGTGCTTCGGGAAGGTCGTAATTACTCGCTACGGAAAGGATCGCATCTTTAATCTTGATGAGCGACAAATTTTGGGCTTCCCCTGTAACGCCCTTCGCCTCCGCTCGCTTCCACGTTGCCCATCTTGATTGCAGTAGAATAACCATATTCGCCTCTCGTGAATTCGTAGTATAATCCATTAGTTTATCCAAAGCTACATTCAGTTCACCATCAATGACTAGCTGTTGAATAATATTCATAAGAAGAAATTTAAAAGATAAAGATTAACAATGGTTTAAGCGCTAACTTCACATTAGTCACTCCGTTTTTTTATAAAAAAATACTTTGAACAAGTTTACATTAGCAAGCTAACATAAACTTATTCAAAGCATCTAAAATTTAATTTCCTCGAGCGACGTTGATTTTCAACTGTACCGTTTCACTCAATTCGATAGATTCTTCGCCAACAACTGCGGTGCTGAGTGCTAGGTCTGTAGCCAGTGTTTCGTTACAGATATACTCTTTAAAGCTCGTCGTAGCAGCACGAATAGACTCGTGATCTTCCAGTACAATCTGAATCCTATCCGTAACATTAAAGTCTTTATTCTTTCTGATGGATTGGATACGATTAACCAATTCGCGCGCGATTCCTTCCGCAGCCAATGCTTCCGTGATCGTAATATCCAACGCTACGGTAATGCCACCGTCAGAGGCAACCTGCCAGCCCGGAATATCTTCTGAAGTGATGACAAAATCTCCCAAGTCCAGTTCGTAATTTTCTCCTCCTAAGCTTACTTTCATGCTATTTGAGGCTTCTAAGTTAGCGATTTGTTCCTGGGTAAAGCTACTCACAGTTTGTGCAAACGCTTTCATATTTTTACCTAACTTTCGACCTAAGGTTTTAAAGTTTGGCTTGATCGCTTTTTTGATTACACCAGAGGTATCCGATAAAATTTCTATTTCTTTAACGTTGACTTCCGACAAAACTAAATTTTCCACCGCTTTCACTTGTGCCTCAAAAGAGTCATTCAATACAGGTAATAAAATTTTCTGTAACGGCTGACGCACTCGAATATTTTCTTTTTTCCGTAAGGAAAGTACCAGAGAAGAAATCCGTTGTGCATAATCCATCCGCTGCTCTAAAGCCATATCAATGGCCGAGGCATCACTACTTGGAAAATCTGCCAAGTGGATAGACTCATATTGCTCCATCTTCGTAATGTCATTCAGGTTTTTGTACAGCCAATCTGCGAAGAAAGGCGCTACAGGTGCCATCAATTTAGCAATACTGACTAAGCATTCGTATAAAGTTTGGTACGCCGAAATTTTGTCTTGGGTATAACTTCCTTTCCAAAAACGACGACGACATAAACGAACGTACCAATTACTCAGTTGCTCATCAACAAATTGCTGTACCCGACGCGTTGCACTTGTAGGTTCGTAATTATTATAATCTGCATCGACTTCTTTAATCAAACTATTAAGCATTGAAATAATCCAACGATCAATTTCTGGTCGATCTGCCAAAGCGATTTTATCTTCTCCGTATTTAAAATTATCAATATTTGCGTAAAGCGAAAAGAAGCTGTACGTATTATATAAAGTTCCGAAGAATTTTCTACGCACTTCTTCGATACCTTTAAGATCAAATTTCAAATTATCCCAAGGCTGCGCGTTAGAAATCATATACCAACGGGTAGCATCTACGCCATATTTCGCTAACGTCTCAAATGGTTCTACCGCATTGTTCAAACGCTTAGACATCTTCTGTCCATCCTTCGCTTGCACCAAACCATTGGACACTACATTCTTGAACGCGACACTATCAAAAACCATCGTTGCGATCGCGTGTAAAGTGTAAAACCAACCTCGCGTTTGATCAACTCCTTCGGCGATGAAGTCCGCTGGAAAATTGCGTTCAAATTTTTCCTTGTTTTCAAAAGGATAATGCCACTGTGCGTAAGGCATTGAACCACTATCAAACCATACGTCAATCAAATCTAATTCTCGGTGCAAAGCTGTGCCATCCGTAGCCACTAAGACGACTTCATCAATATAAGGACGATGCATATCTTTGGGCATCGCTTGTGATAAATTCAGCTTTTCATTAGCTAAGTCAATTTCTTTTTGCAATTCGTCGAGCGAACCAATACACTTTTCTTGTTTCCCATCTTCACTTCTCCAAATGGGTAATGGAATTCCCCAATACCGGGAACGAGAAAGATTCCAGTCTTGCAAGTTTTCCAACCATTTCCCAAAGCGACCTTCTCCGGTAGAAGCCGGTTTCCAATTGATGGTTTTATTCAACTCTGCCATTCGAGCTTTCATCGAAGAACTTTTCACAAACCAACTATCTAATGGATAATACAAAACAGGTTTATCGGTCCGCCAGCAATGTGGATAATTGTGAACGTATTTCTCAACTTTAAAAGCCTTGTTCTCTGTTTTTAATTTGATCGCTAGTTCTACATCCGTTGATTTTTCTGGTGCATCACCTGCTTTGTAGTATTCATTCTTGACATATTTCCCGCCAAATTCTCCCATCTCTACTCTAAACTTGCCTTGTAAATCAACCAAAGGCACTAAGTTTCCTTCATCATCTTTAACGAG
>JBGCFY010000073.1:0-50527 GCA_045110315.1 Saprospiraceae bacterium | reverse complement strand
ACTATCAATAAGTATCGGCGTTACGATGAGCGTATCCGGTTGGGTAATTGTAAAATCAATTTGAGTAGTACACATCACTTGATCGGTGATGGATACGGTATAATTGCCAGCACTTAGGCCGGTGAAAATTCCTGTAGTATTCGTATTCCCCGCAAGGTTATATTCGGCAATAAAAGCATTTCCCATAGCGGAAACATCGACTGTTCCATCCATTCCGCCGAAACAATTGACATTGGTTAAGGCATCAATACTAGCTACTGGTGGTACACAATTCGGTGTGCAGCAAGTGATGGTGTCAATTAGTCCATCACAGGAACCAACTCCTCGGACTTCCACGTCAACACAAGTATTTAGCGCTAAGCCAGAAACAGTATGAGAATTTGCTCCGGAAGAACCCAGCCATCCACTACCATTAACGTTGACCTCATATCCGGTGGCACTAGTTACTGGAGGCCATTCCACGGTAACTGAATTATCCGTTGGTGTACCACAAGATAAAATTGGTGCCGGTAAATCTTCTATAACGTTAATTGTAATTGTATCATAAACTTCACAACCGTAAGTATCAAAGGCCGTTAGGGTATAAGTCGTGGTGGTATCGGGGGAAGCAATTGGATCTGGACAATCTGCACAACTTAGACCTGCACTTGGTGTCCATTCATAGAATACTTGATAAAGTGGCGTAAAGCACATCGACCAATCGAAGAGTCTACCGTCGAGTCCGGTTTGATCATCTTTGATTAAAAGCTGCCAAGTTCCGTTGGTCGGATTATCACCATCGTATAAATCAGACCAGAGCCCTTCCGGCTGAAAATTTCCCGTAAAGGGAGCTGCACTCGCAGGAGCTGCTGGACCGGGGAAATTAATTGGAACGGTAGCATCTGGAGTAAAACAAGTCTGGAAGTAGTTATTTCCATCGCCACCATTATCGGTCGTTAATTCTAGGAATTGCCCACCGGGAGAGACCAAGAAAATATCGATATCATCAATCCAGTTATGTTGTACGTTAATACAGACGGATTTGATGACGCCTTCTGCTAAGGTAAAGGGTTGCACCGCGAACACCTGCAAGGGGGCGATGGTTGGCGGAGTGCCTGTAGGCGGCGGATTATTATCTGAAATGGTAACGATTGGATCGTAGCCGACACTATTGGTAAAGGTGGGTGGATCGGGGAGGACAATGGGCAAGGTACCATCTAGTTGAACGCCAGGATCATTTTTGCAAATGGTGAGATCGGGACCTAATTCGGGTGGCACGATTTCATTATCTCTGATGTAAACGTAGAAAGTATCTCGATTACAAGGATCTCGTTGTACATCAAAAGCGATGGATTCAATCCCTTCTGTAATGCCATCTTCGAAAGCAATTAAAGGAAAAGATACTGCCGTATCGCCTGCAGGAATGGTTAATGTTGTTGGAATGGTTGCGTAATCTACGCCGTTGGTTGCCGTTCCAAAAATATTATAATCAATGGTATAATCATCTTCAATTGCATTAGGTAACCTAAAAGTAATGGTCCCCTCTACGCAAGATTCTGTAATTGTACCATCCAAACTCAAGGTTGTGGCTTCTACCGCTAAAGAACCGGTACCGAAACTTTTCGCTTCCAGAAAAACGGCGGTATCAAAATTAGTGTCACCAGCATCGGCAACTCCCAATTTCATCGTATAGGTTTGGCAAGGAATGACAATAGCTTGTGCCACAAAGGCATTCAAATAACCATCGTATTGCATGAATGGATCGTTGGCAGCGGAGGCATTGTAATATTGAGAATAAGCTAAAGAACCGCCCGGTGGAGAACAATTGGCTACTGTTCCTCCGGCAGTACCTGGGGTGCCGGGGTTAACCATATTGATCGTTACTGGGTCATTGGTGAAAGTCAATCCTGATGGATCGGACGGATCAGGAACCCGAGCAATATTTTGTGCATTGTACATACCGCCGGCAGGGTTTGGTCCCGTAATGAAGAAACCAAATACATCGTTGAAGCCTGTACAGGCATATTCTGGATATTCCTCCGAAGCAAAAACGTATCTAAAACGCAGCGTATCGGAAGTAGGAATAAAAGTAATTTCGTAAGTAGAGACATCTTGTAAGCCGGCCGTAGAAATAGCGTTTAAATCTGGATCACTGACCATATTTGTCGTTGTACTCCCGTTGCCCGTCGCATCATTGGGGCCAATGGCATCCGTAGCGGTACCCGTAGTCATGAGAATTCCTCGATCAATATTTAAATTTGCCGCGCCATCGGTAAAATAGCCAACGGAAACGGGGTCTCCATTGAAACTAACGGCAGTAACTTCAACACCATCCCCAAGGAAAACATTCGTAATCAAACTCTCAGGAGTGAAAATACCACCCGTAGCGGGAGTGACTTGCACTTGAGCGATTAAAAAAGAGGGTAAACTTAGGAGAAGGAGGACTGCCAAGAAATGAGTTGGCGAGGCAAATTGCTTGCGAAACGGTGTGATTTTCATGTGGTCTTAAAATTAAAGTTCTGGCAGTTAGAAATATTTTGGCAAAATTTGGCAATGAAGTTATTTGAACATCCAAAAAGAGTTGAGCAGTAGCGATCTTCCTTCAGATGATATCAGACTATGAATTTAATTGGGTTTATTTAGAAAAGAAAGCTTGATAACAGTAAATAATGTTATCATCCGACATGTCATGAGGAAATCAGTAACATTTCTCTTCGTTTACTCGCGTCCTATCAGAATATTAGTCAAATTATTACGCTAATCAAGTAAGTCAAAACTTGATAAAAGCTTGAGGGACAATTGTTTTAGTCTGATAGATACCAGAGTTCTTTTGGGTTAGTACTTTACTTCAATGCTTCAATGGGCACGTCTTAAAAATGAATCTCCGCTGTCGCAATAGATGAATTTGATTGAGCCATTTTTGAATAAAGATCATCTGAAATTTGCTATAAACGCTAATTTGTTGCTAATCAAAAACACACAATTGCTTATTTCAATTCAATTGAGAAGCCTGAACATATTCTAAAGTTAAGGAAAATATGGTGTATTTTCAATTTGTGGGAGAGATTAGTATCGTTTGATGCTTTAGTGAAAATTATCGGAATAATTTCTTTATAAAAACGCTAGATTGTGTCGTTCTTCTAAGAAGCACTGCTTTTTATCTAAAACTTCCTTGATTCGGTATTAATTTAAATAAATTTGGCTATTCTCTGGCTTGTGTACAATTTTGTGCAAAACTAGTATTCCATTTTATTAACAGTAGGGACTCAACACTTTTTAGTTTATCCTGTTTAGTATGGTGTTAATAATAATTTACGAGGGATTCGGGTCGGGTAAATTTTTAAAAAATACTTCAAACAAATATTCATTGTAATTATCATTTAGACTAAGCGACCAATTAGTTTTTTTATTTAAAAAAGTTGGATCGTTCGTTTAAAAGAAGATAATTTCATCACAAATTAAATTTTTATGGGACAATTTATTAAGTTCATATTTGCTTCTTGTCTTGGCGTTTTACTCGCTTCAGTCGTTATATTCGGGATCGGAGGAATGGCAGTTTCTGGCTTGGTTTCCAAGGCGGAAAAGGTTAAAGTCGTACAACCCAATACCGTACTCGAATTAAATTTTGACGAGGCAATTCCTGAAAAAACGAATAATCTAGCTATTGACCCTTATTCTTTTTCACAGGATGATAAAGTGGGCTTACACGATATGATTCAAGCTATCCGGTATGCGAAAGATGATGATAATATTAAGGGGATTTTCCTTGACGTCTCAAGCTTAAATGTTGGAGCAGCAACGGCTTCTGCCCTCAGAGCTGCTTTGGTGGATTTTAAAGAAAGTGGCAAATTCATTACGGCTTACGGGATCTACTTGTCTCAAGGGGCTTATTACGTCGCAAGTGTTGCCGACAAAATAGCTTTGAACCCAGTGGGAGGTCTTGCTTTTCAGGGGTTGGGCGTACAAATTCCCTTTTTTAAAGATGCCTTAGATCGGCTAGGCGTTAAAATGCAAATTTTTTATGCTGGAGATTTTAAAAGTGCTACGGAGCCTTATCGACTCAATAAAATGAGCGAGAATAATCGCCTGCAAATCAAAGAATATTTGGACGGATTGTATCAAGTTATTTTGACGGATATTTCTAATTCAAGAGGCATCAGTGAAAGCGAATTAAGAAATATTGCGGATAATTTACTCGTACAAAGTCCCGAGGATGCTTTAAATTTAAAAATGGTAGATGCTTTGGCCTACCGAGATGAAGTTTATGATGACCTGCGCGAACGGCTTGGCTTTAGCGAGAAAGAAGATATTCGAACGGTGGGGATTTGGAGTTATTATAAAAAAGCTAAAGCTAAACTCAATTTTAGTATTAAAGATAAAGTAGCGGTAGTGATCGCAGAAGGGGTAATCGTAAACGGGGAAGGAGAATTGGGGGAAGTTGGTGGTCAAAAATACGCACGATTGATTCGAAAACTTAGAAAAGACGATAAGATTAAAGCGATTGTACTAAGAGTTAATTCTCCAGGAGGAAGCGCAACAGCATCGGATATTATCTGGCGAGAATTATTATTAGCGAAGGAAGCAGGAAAACCGGTGGTCGTATCCATGGGAGATTATGCTGCTTCGGGTGGATACTATATCGCTGCAATGGCAGATACCATTTATGCTCAGCCTAATACGATTACGGGTTCTATTGGCGTATTCGGAATGATTCCAAGTATGGAAGAAATGTTGCGGGACAAAGTAGGCGTTCGATTCGATGCAGTGAAAACGGGGAAGTTCTCGACGGGTATTTCTCCTTTCGTTGATATTTCAGAAGAAGAAAAAACAGTGATTCAAAAGTCTGTGGAAGATTTTTATGAAACGTTCTTGAAGAGAGTTGCTGACGGAAGAGGAATGACGCGTGACGAAGCACATAAAGTAGCCCAAGGTCGTGTTTGGACAGGAACTAAAGCCAAATCACTCGGTTTGGTCGATGCGCTTGGTGATCTTGATGATGCGATCCAGACGGCCGCCAATCTGGCTGACTTATCTACTTATCGCACAACGGAATATCCAAAACTAAAGGCACCGTTAGAGTTGATGATCGATCGGTTTTCAGGTAAGCGTAAAACTAGCTTATTGCTAAAAGAAGAATTAGGAGATATGTATTTTTACTTAAAACAAATGGAAGATATAAAGAAGATGAGTGGGGTACAAGCTCGTTTACCTTTTGAAATTAATGTGAAGTAATTCCAGCTGTTAGGTAATTGTAATTGCGATCAAGCGTCCTCAAGTTTTTTAAGCTTGAGGACGCTTTTTTATTTAACCAAAATCCTTTTATCTCAAATTTTGCTCGCCGCATTTAAATGACAGCTTTGTAGGTAAAAAGAATTAGAAAGTATAAAAAAAGCGAAAATTCGCTTTTTTTTATGCTGTTTTTTTGAAGATATACGTAATAAATGTTATGTTTGACTCCGCCTGATAAAAAAGATATTCTATAATAAGTATCAGTACAAAATTAAATTGCCATCTAGCTGTATTAGATTTTGAACCTAATTGAGGGCTGAAAATTGCCCTTCGCTTTTGCTTTTGAAGGCTTTCAATAACGAAAAAGCTGTTCAAAATAGTGCAAGTCTAATAAGTGACTTAATTCATAAGGGTAC
Source organism: Saprospiraceae bacterium (assembly GCA_045110315.1). Classification (GTDB taxonomy): domain Bacteria; phylum Bacteroidota; class Bacteroidia; order Chitinophagales; family Saprospiraceae; genus CALFBG01. Next base: position 44,903 of record JBGCFY010000073.1, on the reverse strand, counting down.
TTATATATTCATTTATTAACATTCAAAAACATTTCTAAACCATGAGAAGAACTCTCCTTCTTTGTTTGGTAAGCTGTCTGTGCTTACCACTAGCCATTAATGCCCAAAATAACGACAATATCATTCGTTGTCACACCGTAGAATCTGACGCAAAATTACGTGCACAACATCCTGAACTAGGAACTTTAGAAGAATTTGAACACTGGTTGGCACCCAAAGTAGCTGCTTATCAAAGCGGTGCTACGGAAAGAGCCGTAGTTACCATTCCAATTATTTTCCACATTATTCACGATAATGATGCAGTTGGTAGTGGTGATAACTTGAGCGCTGTTTATATCAATGCTCAATTAGATCAATTGAACAATGATTTCCGTAGAGTCTTAGGAACCTCTGGGTATAACAATAACGCTGTAGGAGCAGATACCGAAGTTGAGTTCTGTGCCGCTTTAGTGGATGAAAATGGAAATACTTTATCAGAACCGGGGATTAACCGAATCAACAGAAATAGCTTGGGTTGGACGGCACCTCCTTATGGTACTTGTACTGGGGGGTTCAATGATGCTTATATTGAAGGTACGATTAAGCCCCAATCGCAGTGGGATCCAGACGAATATTTCAACTTTTGGGTAATGGACATCGACTGTGGTATCTTAGGGTATGCACAATTTCCTAGTTCTTCGGGGCTTGGTGGCTTGAATACGAATGGTGGATCAGCGAATACTGACGGAGTTGTTTGTTTGACTTCTTCTATCGGTAGTACGAGTACGCCAAACCCCGCTGGCGGATCTTACAATAAAGGTCGTACCGCAACGCACGAAGTAGGACACTGGATTGGTTTACGCCACATTTGGGGTGACGGTGGTTGTTCTGTAGATGATTTCTGTGGAGATACGCCGACTTCTGATGGTGCAAACTATGGTTGTCCAAATACAACTTCTTGTGGTTCTACCGATATGGTTGAAAACTACATGGATTATACGGACGATGATTGTATGAATATATTTACGTTGAATCAAAAAGCTAGAATGCAAGCTGTTTTAGCCAATAGCCCTCGTAGAGGTTCTTTGACCAGTTCTACGGCATGTGGCGGTGGTAATCCTGGTGGTGGATTAAGTTGCGGTACGACCGTTTCTTCTTTCCCTTACAGCGAAAGCTTCGAATCTAGCTTAGGTGGATGGACACAAGGTAGTGGTGATGATTTTGATTGGGCACGCAGAAGTGGCACGACGCCTTCTAGCAACACTGGACCATCAAGCGCAGCCGCAGGTAGTTTTTACGCTTACGTAGAAGCTTCTAATCCTAATAATCCTTCGAAGCAGACGATTTTAGTAAGTCCTTGTTTTGACTTATCTGGTACAAGTTCACCTAGCTTTAGCTTCGAGTACCACATGTATGGTGCAGCGGCTATGGGAGATTTAAATTTGCAAGCGAGTACTGATGGTGCTAGCTGGACTTCTCTTTGGTCTGAATCGGGTAACCAAGGTAATGCTTGGGCTTCACAAACGGTGAGCCTTAGTGCTTACAGCGGAACGGTACAATTGCGTTTTGTTGGTTCTACGGGATCAACTTGGCAAGGAGATATTGCAATTGATGATATTAGTTTGACGACTGGTGGTGGTAATCCTGGTGGTGGATTAACTTGTGGAAGCACAATTACTAGTTTCCCTTATAGCGCAGGTTTTGAGTCTAACTTAAGTGGATGGACACAAGGTAGTGGCGATGATTTTGATTGGGCACGCAGAAGTGGTACAACACCTTCTAGCAACACTGGACCATCAAGTGCAGCCGCAGGTAGCTTCTATGCTTACATAGAATCTTCTAGCCCTAATTATCCTGCAAAGCAAGCGGTTTTAGTAAGTCCTTGTTTTAACTTGAATGGCGTGAGTTCTCCGACATTTAGTTTTGAATATCATATGTACGGTGCAGCGGCTATGGGCGATTTAAACCTAGAAGCTTCTACGAATGGTACAACTTGGAGTTCTGTTTGGTCAGAATCTGGTAATCAAGGAAATGCTTGGGCTTCTGCTACGGTAGATTTAAGCAGTTATGCCGGTAGTACGGTACAGTTGCGTTTTGTCGGTACGACGGGAACAACTTGGCAAGGAGATATGGCGATTGATGATGTTAGTTTGACTTCTGGCGGTAGTTCCGGTGGTTGTAATACGGTGAATATTAGTTTAACTTTCGATGATTATCCAGAAGAAACAAGCTGGCAAATTGCAACTACAAGTGGAACAGTTGTCGCTTCTGGCGGTACTTACGCTTCACAAGCAGATCGTTCAACGTTGGCACTTACGGAATGTTTACCAGATGGCTGTTACAACTTTACGATTAATGATGCTTACGGAGACGGTATTTGCTGTTCTTATGGTAATGGTTCTTATTCCGTTACGAATAGTGGAACGACTTTGGCATCAGGTGGAAGTTTCGGAAGTTCTGAGACTACTAATTTCTGTGTGAGTGGAGGCTCGCGGGAAATCGGAGAAACCACTACAGTTTGGGATAATAGTAAAGAAATGAACGTTTATCCGAATCCAACAAGAGCTAACTTAAACGTTGCTTTCTTCCAAAAGGAAGCTGCTCAAGTTGAATTAAGTGTCATGAATATTATGGGTAAAGTTGTGTTAACACAACGGTTTAATGCGAATGATGGCTTGAATCAAATGGAGTTAGCGGTAAGCGATTTACCGGCTGGAACGTATATGCTATTGGTCGCAGATAATAACGTGAAGCAAACGCAACAATTTGTCGTAATCAAATAATCGGAGTTTCATTCCGACGGCATTTTTACAAGAAACTTGAATAGTATTAATGCAGAAGTCAACTTTAAAATTGACTTCTATAAAAAGCCTCTTTGAGCAGTTTGCTCGAAGAGGCTTTCGTTTTTTAGGAATGGAAGTTTTTTCGCTTCGTCAAAATATTCCTTATTATCTTTTTAATAATGAAGTTGTTTTATAAGCCCACTTTCATAAAACGTTCTACGTAGCTAACGCCTTTCTCATTGCTTACGTGCAAGAAGTAAGAACCGGGTTGAAGATTATGAATTTCATCTAAACGAATATGACTAATACCTTTGTTCACTTCCGTAAAGCCTTTCGACATTAATTTCCCACTTAAGTTGTATACTTGATAATCTAGTCTTCCTTCTTTGAATTCACTAAAACTGATATTGACAAGGTCGACGGCAGGATTTGGAAAGATGTTGATTTTTATATTTTGCTCAATGTTTACCACTACGATATGACTATAAGACTTAGCACCATTATAATCTACTTGCTGTAAGCGATAATAGCTAATGCCGTTATAAGGATTCTCATCTATTTCATTATAAGTATGGAAAAAAGAACTATTCCCCGCACCCATGACTTGTGCGATCGCTGAAAATTGTCGACCATCCTGCGAGCGTTCTAAGACGAAGTAATCATTATCTTTTTCACTTGCAGTCACCCAATTTAAATAAACTTTACCGCTTTCTTCCTTAGCGATAAAACTAAATAATTCGACGGGTAAAATATTATCAAATTCGTATGCCCCCAAGTCTACGATTCCGTTTTTCTTTCTTGGCGTACAAGCTAAATCGGTCGTCGTACTCGTTGTATCTATCGCGGTGTTATCGCCTACGTTGTATGCACTGGATCCAGCGAGTAAACTAAAATCGTGATTAACGGTATCTTTAAAAATGGGATCAACCAGATAAAGCATCCCGTTGCCACAGTTGACTTCCGAATTACCACCACTAGCCACGGCGTCACAGTCGATCAAGTCTACAATGGAGTAACTGATGATTGGACCACCATAATTATTCTGAAAGCAAGGTCCATAATTACCCGCATCATTTGCTTGAAAAATGCAGTTGGTGACAATGGGTCTGGAATTTCCAATCTCCGAACCTCCTTGTGAATACATTGCACCGCCTAAGGCTACCGCAAAATTTCCGTAAAAGGTACAATTGGTAAGCGTAGGACTTGCATCCCCAAAGGTTGTTCCAAAGTTATAAATTGCGCCACCCGAATAGCCACGGTTTTCATAGAAAAGACAACTTGTAATCTCTGCATTGCTGACACCTTCTTTTCCATGATTGTATATGGCACCACCGTATCCATTAGTGTTATTGTTGAAGTCTGCGATGTTATTATTAATAATGCAATTTAGTAGCATAGGGCTACATTCTCCTTGAATTCCAGTATTCATGAAACCACCTCCAGAATCCAAACTAGTATTAAACGCAATCGTACATTTTGTGAAAATCGGGTTACAAAGACCATCGACGCCACCGTCGTTGTATACACCACCACCGCTAGAACCTGCGTGGTTATTGGTAATAATACAATCGTTGAAACTCATGCTAGCATTTCCACCGTAACTACCATCGTTGTAAACGCCACCACCATAACTTGCCGCACTATTATTTTGAATGATACAATTACGGACAATTGGAAGCGAAGCATTATTGACATTGGTTCCTTTGTTGTATATCCCACCGCCCGCTTTTCGTCGAGAAGTATTGCCAACGGAAGTATCGTCAGCATTTCCACTACTAATGATAAAACCATCCAAAATCGTCGTTGCACTTACATTATAACTATAAACTACCGTGTAGGAGTTTTCTGCATTATTCGCAAAATTAGCGCCATCATTTTTAGCAAGGTCACCACTCAAGCTTGTCTTGCCACTTCGTTCAATAAGGTTATTTTCACCGTCCTTAAATCCACCAAAAAAAGCCACGCCATCTTTTAGTTCAAAATAAATCGTACGATCTGGAGTGCTAGTTGGATAATAAGTATCGTCGCTGACGAAAATTGTGTCCCCACTCGAAGCCGTAAAGATTGCATCTTGTAAATCTAAATAAGCATCTGACCAGGAAGTACCGTCATCGTTACCAGCTACACTATTGAGATCCACATAAATAACCCTCGCTTGTAAGTCACCTAGAAAGCAACAGGAGAGGAGCATGACCATTGTGACCTGGAAAAAACAGATAAATTTGTAAGAATGCTTCATGTAGTGAATTGTTAGTTAAGAAGTTGATGGTCTCGCTTATAGACAATAAGCGAGATCTATATCTAATCCTGCTTAAAAGATTGGTTACAGCAATCAATTGCAAGTATTTATAAAAATGCTTTAAATCTTAAAATATAGGGAGAAGCCAAATAAGTCAATTAAGTATTTTGGGAGGAAGATTTTTACCTACCATTAGGTAAGAAGAGGTCTTAATCTTTTGTTTTTTTAAACAGTTTGAGGGTCAATACTGTATAACTACAAAGTTACAATAATCTTTTGCGCGATACATACCCTTTAGGTGGTATTTTATGCATGAGCTTGTTTTGGGATTCGAAGCCGAAGATAGCGTAGCTGTTTACACAAAAAAAGCCCACTCAAAAAATGAGTAGGCTCCTCGTTTTGTTTTGATTTTCATCAAAATTGTTTTTGCAGTGCAAAAACTTGTTTAGTGTTGGTATAAAAACATCTTTTATGACAGGCATCAGGTACAACTAGCAACACTAGTTGTACCCAATCCTGAAAGTATTAAATTCTTATTTTGCGGGGGAATTTTTTATCGCAGTAAGGTATCTATTGAGTTCTTCTTTTACTTTAGGGGCTAAGAAAAATAAACCAATCATATTGGGGAATAGCATGGCAAAAATCATGGCATCCGAAAAGTCGATTACCGCGCCTAAACTTGCGGCAGAACCAACAATGACAAATAGGCAGAAGATGATTTTATAGACATATTCTAACGTTTTGCTTCGACCAAACAAGTAAGACCAAGCTTGGTAGCCATAATAACTCCAAGAAATCATCGTAGAAAACGCAAATAATACGACCGCTAAAGTCAACACGTAAGGAAACCAAGAACCAAGGGCAGATTCGAAAGAAGTGTTCGTCAATAGAACCCCATCTTCAAAAGAAAGTTGGGCACCAATTTCTAGGTTACCAGTAATAATAATCACCAATGCAGTCATGGTACAAACGACTACCGTATCAATAAAAGGCTCTAGTAAAGCAACTAAACCTTCACTCGCTGGATATTTCGTAATTACGGCAGAGTGAGCAATAGAAGCAGAACCAATACCCGCTTCGTTAGAAAAAGCTGCTCGTTTGAATCCTTGGATTAATACGCCGATGAAACCACCCGTAATTCCAGTTGCCGTAAAGGCACCGTTAAAAATTTCGCCAAAAGCACCTGGAATAGCACTGGCATTAAGCACTAAAACGGCAATAGAAGCAAAAACGTAGATCGCAACCATTACCGGAACAATTTTATCCGTTACTTTAGCAATACTCTTGATACCACCGATAATTACAATACCGACACCAATCGCCATTACTAAACCAAAAACCCAGCCTGATCCGTAAATGAAGCTTTCTTCTCCTCCGGTCACGTATTGAAACATTTGAAAAGCTTGGTTGGCTTGGAACATATTACCACCACCGAAAGAACCTCCAATACACATAATCGCAAAGAAAACGGCACAAAACTTACCAAAGCCAGCCATGCCACGCTCTCCTAATCCTTTACTTAAGTAATACATTGGTCCACCGTAAATGGTACCATCTGGTCCAACTTCTCGATATCTTACTCCTAATGTACATTCTACAAACTTGGAAGACATACCGATTAATCCGGCGAGAATCATCCAAAAAGTAGCACCTGCACCACCAATGGAAAGTGCGACCGCTACCCCCGCAATATTTCCTAAACCTACCGTCGCTGAAAGGGCAGCAGTCAAGGCTTGAAAGTGACTTACTTCTCCGTGTGCTCCTTCGACACGAATAGTATCTGGATTGTCTCCGTCAACATTGCTAACCGAGGATTCCGAAATTCTAATGGAAGAATCTAGCACTTTAGGATCATTTTTGCCTAAGGTTTTGGTGCCAGTCGACGTATCTTTATCTAAATGATCATAGTCTCCTCTCACTACTCTCAGTGCCATACCGAATTTAGTGAAATTGACGAAGCCGAAATAAAACGTAAAATATAACGCTCCCAAAATTAGAATGATGAGTACAATGGGAATCGAAACCGCATCAGAAACCGGAATGGAATAAAATACGGTGGCAACAATTGGAGCAGTAGCATCTCGGAACCAATTATTAATCATCTCATCTAGTCCTACGGCTTCCTGTGCATCTTGTGCAAAACTTGCGAAGGGGAGAAATAGCGTAAGCAATAAGAGGTGGAGACTTCTTTTCATAATATTCATTTAGCATTTTTTGGTGTAACGGTAGCTGTTCAGAAATAACTTGAGTACTTTTTAAGCTCGTATTTGGTGAAAAAGATTGCGAATGCGAATGCTTCGCTAAGATTTTCACCTCATTCAAATTCAAAATTCCTTTCAACTTATTCGTGAAATTCTTTTCAACTTCCTACTTAAATTGTGATTTGCGTTCGTTAAGGTATCCACTTATTTTTATTTTTTCAAAAGATTGAGGATAAATTTTCTTTCGACAAGTATTTCTGTGCGCGTTTAAAATTCCTTTTTTCCCCTCTTTGGAGAAAGCCGATTGGTTCTATTTTTCTATCTCCTCTAAAATTTAAACAACTTTCTTTAGTAAAGCGGAAGACAAGGAAAGCGTCACAAAAGCTGGATATTTTAGCGAATTTACGCTAAATTTACAAAAGCGGATATTCTGAGGTCATTGATCTTGCAGGTATTCGCTTAATAACGCAAATTACTCAAATCTTTAAAATTAATTATAGCATGGAAACCATTGACCAAACTGCCCAACAGTCTATACGAGGTGGAGAATTTCTACTCAAAAATATTACTGCCCAAGATATTTTTACGCCCGAAGATTTTTCGGAAGATCAACGGATGATTGCCACGATGGTCAAAGATTTCATCGAACAGCGCGTCGCACCCAACTTTGATCGACTAGAAAAATTAGATATTGAGCTTACCACTAAATTGCTAAAAGAATTGGGCGATCTCGGCGTACTGGGGATTCCTTTTCCAGATATTTACGGCGGTTCACAGATGGACTTTGTAACGAATATTTTACTGTCCGAATTGATGGGAGCAGCTCGCTCGCTCGCACTTTCCTTTGGCGCACATACAAGTATCGGGATGCTACCAATTCTTTATTTTGGTACCGAAGATCAAAAACAAAAATACTTGCCGGCACTCGTCGCAGGCGATAAATTTGCTGCTTACTGCTTAACGGAACCTGGTTCTGGGTCGGATGCCTTAGCGGCAAAATCTAGCGCAGTACTTGCCGACGACGGAACACATTACCTTCTAAGTGGACAAAAAATGTGGATCACGAACGCCGGATTTGCTGATGTTTTTACCGTTTTTGCAAAAGTTGATGGCAAGCACTTTACGGGCTTTATTGTAGAAAAAGACTGGGAAGGTGTAAGCTTAGGCGCAGAGGAAGACAAACTGGGCATTAAAGGTTCTTCGACTCGACAGGTATTTTTTGAACAAGTTAAAGTACCGACGGAAAATGTACTCGGGGAAATTGGGAAAGGTCATAAAATTGCCTTTAACATCTTGAACGTGGGAAGAATTAAATTAGGGAGTGGCGCTATTGGTGGTTCAAAAGTGATTAGCAATCATGCCATTCGCTACGCAAACGAACGGAAGCAATTTGGGCAAGCGATCAGCAATTTTGGAGCGATTCAGCACAAATTGGCAGAACAAGCAATCAAAATCTATGTCAATGAGTCGGCCGTTTACCGGGCAGCAAATGATATTGGACAACTTGAACATAGTTTATTAGCATCCGGGAAATCGTTGGGAGAAGCTTTGCTCGGAGGGGCGGAAGAATACGCGATTGAATGCGCATTGATGAAAGTACATAGCTCAGAATGTTTAGACTTTGCGGCGGATGAAGGACTACAGATCTTTGGTGGAATGGGCTATTCAGAAGAAGCTCCGATGGCAGCAACCTATCGAGATGCCAGAATCAATCGAATCTTTGAAGGAACCAACGAAATCAACCGAATGTTATCGGTAGACATGATTTTGAAGCGAACGATGAATGGAACGCTAGACTTGGTAAATGCAGCGAAAGCAGTACAAAAAGAATTACTATCTATGCCTAGTTTCGAATCAGCATCGACAAACTTTTTTGCACGAGAAAAAGGGATGTTGCAAAATCTGAAAAAAGCATTTCTCCTTTTAGCCGGAGCGACTGCTCAAGCCTTGTTACAAAAGTTATCAACGGAACAAGAGATTTTAATGCACCTTTCAGATATGATGGGAGATATTTATTTAGCAGAATCCGCCATTTTGCGAACGGAGAAAATGACGCTACGAACATCAACGGAGGCAACTGCCCTTCAACAAGATATGACACGCGTATTTTTAGAGGATGCCGTAGAACGATTTAGCTTTGCAGGGAAGCGGGTGATAACGGCTTGGGCAACAGGAGAAATGAAACGTAATTTACTGATGGGCTTACGCCGATTTACGAAATACGATGGTAGCAATACGGTGGCAGCGCGTAGAAATATCGCTCAAGCTTTAATTGATGCAAATGAATATTGCTTTTAAACGCTTGTGTTTATTGCCAAATAAATTGTCTTAATGGTGGAAAAATTTGCAAGTTTTTTTTATAAATTTGCAAAAAATATTTCACTTTACCGTTTGATTTTTCAAATAACTTCAAAATTTTCTTCGGTAATTAGTCGTTATACAACGACCTTAATTTCCGCAATGAAGCAGATAGAAAATACAAGAAAAATGATTAAAAATGTACGCTTTGTTTTTTTTCTTTTGATAGGAATCTCATGCTTTGCTTGTCAAAAGAAAACGGTTGCTACGCGTAGTTCCGCTAGTACCGTTTCTCCACAAAAGATCATCAAAGATTTTGTGGAACAGAAAGAGATGAAAGTAAAGTCGGTTTTTAAACGTAAAGAAATTCTAGCGTTTGACGAAGCGGGTAAGTTGCTCCGAGAAATTCAACTTGATCAGAAAAATACTTACCTCATTGATATTAGTTTCGCCTACGACGAACAAGGTCGAATCAAAGAAGAAGTCCTGCTAGGAGATTTACTGGAAAGGCCGTTGAAAAAATACCAATATAGTTATCAACCCAATGGCGAACGTATTGTATCCCGCTTCCACCTAAACGAAACAACCAACGAGTGGAAAAGACAAACGGGGATTGGGCAATTGAAGCCCAAAGGACAAGAAAAGGAACATCGACGGAGTGGGTTTCGATTTAAAAAGAAAGGGAATGAAACAGACTTAGCAAGTCTCCGAGCCATGACTACCAATAACCGAGTATCAGTCAAAGAAGTATCACTCGCTCAGGGAATTTTAGCACTCGTTGTGTATACGGACTATTCCTTGTAGTCCTACAACTTGCTTGAATATAAGCTACTTGAAAATCCACTTTATCCCGTAGCATATAAAACTTAACCAGCGAATAGGGCGGTGATTTTAAAGAAAGCTTATTTTTTACATGATAGGAACTAACTAATTTTATACTAAGTAACTACGTTTACCTTAGTTCCGTTAGATTTTTTTTTGAATTAAATAGTATTTGCCTTAGCTTTACGTAGCAGTTATTTTAGTTCATGGTACTTCACTTACAGTGTATTTAAGTACTTGGATAAAATTTCTTGAGAAGGAGCTAGTCTTATTTATATTGCTAGTTATTAATTAATGCAATCGGCAATTCATTGCACTACGCATTAAAAAGATTTTTCCTTCCTTAATAATTTATAAAAACGTCTATTTAAAAACCACTTTTAGTTCGATGAATCCATCGAAACTAAAGCGGTACTTTACCCTTTCCCAATTAACTTGTTTTCCTTTAGGAATTCACATCGGTAGCTCGTACTCGGATGTGCTTTTCTACTTATTTGAGGCAAGATATAAATTTTGGGAATGATTGGAACTTGTTCTTTTTGCAGAACTATTTCCTATGAGCATGATAATATCGGCATTAAAACAAAAATAACATGAAAGTAACTAGAGTACAAAACTTATCGAAAGATACGTTTTTAACAGACTTTTTAGTCGGGAATAAACCCATCATCGTTACGGATGCAATGAAAGATTTTGACCGGGATAAATTTACGCCTGATTTTTTGCGAAGTGAATTTGGAGAAGAACAGGTGCAAGTCTACGATGATTTATTTAATCTGCAAACGGTAGATTCTTTAGCTACTTATTTAAATAAAAACTTTGACCGTAAGCCAGAAGATGGTCGCGCATTAGAATATATGCGTTGGTATACCAAACTAAAAGATACGGACTTTTTCTGGTCGGATGAAGTATTCGAAAAATTAAAACCTTACTGGAAACATCCTTACTTCGTACCAAACGATAAGCTAATTGTACCGTATTGTGAAGAGGGAGAAACAAAAAGTATTACGGATCATCGATATCCTTATAAAGGACTTTTCGTTTCTGGAAGAGGTTCTAGAACGAGATTGCACCGAGATCCTTTTAGAAGTAACGCTATGTTGTGTCAATTCTATGGGGAAAAGAAAATGTATCTTTATCATCCCAACAAAGTAAATGAGGTGATGAACGGTAAAGAATTTGTGGATGTAATGAATGTTGATCACAAAAAATTTCCAAAATTCAAAGACATCGAAGCAGACTATGAAGATGTATTGCTACCGGGAGAAATTATTTTATTCCCATCGGGCTGGTTTCACGATGTGACTTGCGTATCGGATAGTATCTCCATTACTTGGAATTTTTTACACGAAGAAGAATTGGATAACCTCTATCAGTTTATCGATCGTTATCCCAACGATGACCAATTGGAAATTTTACGGTTTTTCTTGAAAGACAAAATTGATCCTGCTGCCTCCGCGAGTGAAATCAAGGCATTTTACGAAAGTAATAGGAATAACAATTTTGAGTTTATTGATTTATAATACTCCTTTTTTTTCTTAGATTTTTTTCAAACGGGAACCCTATCCGCAAATATATTTGTTGATAGGGTTTTTACGTTGAAAAAACTAGGATCGTGTTTTGCTCATAAGTAAGCTTAAAGAATTATCATGAAAAAGAAAAAAGTGAAGGGATATCGTTGTCCTGCTTGTCGGCAATATCGCTATCAGTCAGAACTAAGTATTGCACTGAAGATACTACAGGGATACTATCGAGTAACGATGCCGAGCTACTATAGTTCTTTTAAAAATGAGATCATCGAAAGCTTCACCAACGAAGATATGGATTGGGCTTGTGATGATTGTTTCCAACAAAAACGAGCCATTCCTGCCGTTCCCAGCGCCATTTTTGACGGAGGAGAACCCCACCTCGCCCATTACGATACTGCCCTGACTTGCGAACGCTGCGCCGTTGACTTCACCTTCTCTAAATCGGAGAAAAAATTCTGGTTCGAAGGTCTAAAATTCCATGCTGATGCCCGACCCAAAAACTGCGTAGCTTGCCGCAAACTGGTCCGCGCCGAAAAAAAAGACAACAGCCGCCTTTCCGAACTTCTCAGTCAAACGGAAGTGTTGACCAAGTCGGAATACGCCGAAATTGCGGCTATTTATGATAGAATGGGGAAGGAGGAGAAAAAGCGGATGTATGAGAATTTGGTGCGGAAGCATTCTTGAAAAAAGCAATCAGACCATTTCAGCATTAATAAAATAAAAAAGATTTCTAGAAAAAATAAGGTATGAACTTGCATTCATATGAATACAAGTTCATACCAAAAATGCTTACCCAAAGCCCGCGCCTCAAGTAAGCATTTTTCTATTTTTAAATCAATTTCGAGATCCGTATCAATTACGCCCCTACAACCAATTTCATCGGTGCTAATTCCAATCCATCGCCCGTCAATTGCACCAAATATTGACCTTTCGGCAAATCCTGCACATTAACCGTAAATTTATTGAAACCACTTTCGATATTTAAATTTTGACTGCGCACTTTCTGTCCTGCAATCGAGAAAACTTCCAAGCTCGCTGTTCTATTTTTATCCGCCGTCATCACGACGTTGAAATCATAAACAGCAGGATTTGGATAGATTTTTAGATTTTCAAATTGTTGATCTTTGATTTCGATGGCGCGGCGATCACTTAAGGTTTCACTACCGTCTAGGTCGATGGCGCGGATCATATAATACGCTGTACCGATGAGTGGATTCGTATCCAAGGACTCGTAGTTAGAAGCAGTACTACTATTTCCGGCGGCTTGTACGCGATCAATTACTTCCTCGTTGCCCTCTTGTAGTCGGACGACTTCGAAGTAATCGGAGTTGCTTTCCGATGCCGTAGTCCAATTCAACTCCACTTTGCGCGAAGGATTCAACCAAGCTTCGAAACTGCTTAACTCAACGGGCAGCGAAGTATTGATATAACAACTCGGATCGACAACTTCGTTAGGATCAATCAAGTCGGGCATAATGCCATAAGGGCCAAATTCTACTGGATTGAGAATATTATCGCCAGCACCTAACCAATTTTGTAAAAGCGTTTTGAAGACCGAACGATAATCATGTTGCAATTCACTTTCGTCCATGTACCCAGAACTGTTGACGTTGCTCAAATTGAAGTTTGTACCCGAAATACCCGATTTAACCGCATCGCCAAAAAGAAACATTGGTCCAAAGTTACCGTGATCCGTACCGGAACTGCCGTTCTCTTTAATTCTTCGGGAGAACTCTGAAAAAACAACCGTGACTACTTTTTTACCTAAGCCCAAATTAGTTAAATCCTTATGGAAGGACTCAATCGAATCAAAAACGTTGGCTAAGGTATCTGCGTGTTGACCTTGATGCGTATTTGAAGTATCGACCTGAGAAGCATGCGTATCAAAACCACTTTCGTGGGTTAAAAAAACCTTCGTTTGGCTACCGCCCGCAAGTAAGCGCGCTACGGTTGAGAGTTGATACCCTAGATAAGAATTGGGATAAACTTCACTGGAGTTTGTTCCATTATTGAAAACATTGGTAATTCTTTCTCCGTAGACGTTGGTACTATTCTCAACGCTCATGATATAATCAAGCTCTGCTCCGTATTCTGATACAACTGGCGTAGAATGTGGTAGCGTTCCTAAACCATTGAGTAAGCCAAACAAACTGCCAGGGTATTGTCCAGAAAGATTGGTCGCTTCGTAAGTACTCGTACAATCATGGAAGGAAAGGGACGCTTTCGAATCGCCCAATTGAATACCAAGTGGATCAGGAAAATTCCCGGTAGGATTATTATGAACCCCAGGATAAGCATTTTCGAAAAACCGTCCGAGCCAACCATTATTAGTCGCGCCCGTTTGTGTTCCGTCTTTTCCACTTAACCATAAATCGGTAGACTTAAAGTGAGATTGATCGGGGCTTGGATAACCCACCGCTTGAATTAAACGTGCTTTATCCGCCTCATACATACTTTTTAAACTCGTAATACCCGGATGAATACCAACTTGGTCAGCAATTGGTAAGCTCGTATCCAAATTAACGTAAGCGCCAGTACCGGTCTCGGCTAAGCCAATGTTGGGGCGATGACCGATGTAAGCGGCGTATTGATCGACGGGAAGGATTGTATTTAATCCATCGTTGCCACCTTTTAAGAATAAAACGACTAAGGATCTTTCTGAAACACCATTGCAAGTGGTTAAAAGGTCGAGCATGTCGGGTGTTGCAAATGCACTCATTCCCATGCCATTTAACAAAAGTGGACCGGAAGATAATTTGCCTATATTTTTTAAGAAATTACGTCTTTTCATGACTGAATTTTAATTTTTTTTGAATAGAAGTAGTTTTAAACAACCTCTTTGAATGATCTTGTGCTTTGTTTTACATCAAGCCAAATTCCTGTGAAGAAATAAGGGCTTTAAACAAAGTCTCTAACGGAATTTTGACGGCACTGTCATCATCCGTATTGAGGTAATTAGCCCATTCAAAACTCCAGTTGATAGGCGAAAGGTCATCCAAGAAAACATCCAAAAAGTAGGCGGCTCGATCGGCGAGCGGTGTTTCTGGAAATAAATAATCAATTAATTCATTGACTAAAATGGAAGCGTTGGCAGGATCTGAAATTGCACCACTATTCTTAATGAACGGTACGATTTCAAATGCTACTCCTCCGTTGGTTCCTCCTTGTAAAACGCGAGTGCCCGAGAGCAAAATTTCTGCTTGCTTGTATCGGGCAATTAAGGTAGAGCCGTTGAACCAATTCCTGGAATAACCAGGTTCTTGATAATAAGCGGGATAACCAGCGACGGAATCGGGGAAAAAGAAAAACATTCCTCCTTGTGTGGTAATGACGTTGGCAACTGTTCGGCGATACCAATTATTAAAGTGATTATCGGTATCCGTCAAATAATCGGGTGGTGCAATTTGGAAAAAACTTATAGTGTGGTAGAGCAATTCGAAAGGTGACTTGAGTAAACTTCCAATGATTTCGTTACTATTGTCACTATCATCTAAATCATAAAAATGTTGACTCATCAACAATTGCTTTAGCGCAAAAGAAATTTGATAATCATTTTGGATGAGGGTCGCAGCTAGTGGATTAATAATGTCAGACTCTATTTCTGCAGTAATATTTGAACTGACAAAGTAACGGTATAGTTTTCGACAAATATTTTTAGCCGTTGCATCTTGTAAGAAAATCATTTCTACAAAATCTTCTAGTTCTCGCCACATATCGTTGGTATCCGTTGCCGCGGTAATTGTAGTACTGTTGAAGGCAGGACTAAAGGTTTTATCAGTGGTATCATGTTGATTAAAACGTGCTTTCCCTCTTTGGATGCCCGTTTGTGGATCTGTATACAGTGGATTTCCTCCTTGGCCTAAAGGGCGATTCTGATTGGTCCAACCCGTCAATACTTTTGCGGCTTCTCCAATGTCGGCTTCGGTGTAGGTGGTATAATCACCAGGACCAATTTGAGGGCCTTTTCCGATGGTGAATAGTTCGAAAAATTCTCGGGCAAAATTTTCGTTGGGGCTCGTATCGACATTATCGTTTCCATTGAGGTAACGCAACATCACATTATCCGTTACCATTTTGAGCGCTAGGTTTTGGATACTATCCATGCTGAAACTACCATTGGTGTAGCGGGCAGCAGTTTGGCGAAACAAGTTGAGATAGTCAAAGAATTGACGCGCTTGTCCTGCATCCGCATTAACGATAAAAACGGAGTGGAGGAAAAACGATAGTTTGTGAGCAATTGAAGTATCTTGTCTAGCTTCTTCCATCCACCACGAAATAATGTGGCGTGTAAGGAAAAAATCACTAGAAACAGGTTCGACACCGGAATTGATAAAAGGAGTTAAGTTTTCTGGATCAATGGGTTCTGTGAGGTTTAAATTCGGAATATTGAAAAGTGCTTCAACGGCTTGCTTCCCCGTTAAATTCGAAAAATTATCAATACTCGTTTGGTTTTGGTTATAGGTTGCTCGCCGCAATAAATGCTTAGCGAGTCGTTTTCCTAATACACCAGTGTAGGGTGATATGGAAGCCATAAGTCTATGTTTATTTTATAAAGGTTGTTTCAGAAGTGCTGTTAGTTTGTAAATGAAATAAAAAGAAGTGTTTCTATTTGCAAGGAAAAGGTAAATAGCAACAGCTTCGTATGAAATGCACAAGCATCTCAATTCCTTATTTGTTTACATAATTACTGGGAGATTGTGGGTACTAAATTATTCGCAACCATAGCATCGAAAATTATGCCTAATGGTATGATGAATTGATTTTGCTAAAAAGCAAATGGCTTACAGTTGAAATTAGCCTCAAAGCACCCCTAAATATATCAAAATATTATTAAATATTAATATATTATCAATAAAATATTATTGTTATTTTAGATTAAAGGGATAAAGCTTAGTACTTAACTTCTTATTATTGGAAATAATTGTCAGCATTTTTGATTGAAAAATGCCTTGTGGATTTTGATTCTAACTGCTTCCATAACAAACGTAAGTAGCGATAGCTTATTGTCCGAGCGTACCTTCTGGCGGCATAAATTTTCCGACCTAATTACATTTCAAACCAAAGGCTAAGCCGAAAAGTTAGAAGTTCCAGACAGATAGGGAGTACTAAGATAAAATTAAAATGGCAATTCAATTTTCACGAGTACTTCGCTAACGGAATGCTTAAATAGTGTATTAATAATAAAGTCAATACTTTCCGCCTGCTCAGCATGCCCCAATCATGGTACTGTTCGAAGCACTTTCTATTTTTTACCAATGCTGTATTTTATTTTCTCATCCAACAAAAACTGTTCCCGATGCGCTACCTTGACCCTTCCGCCTTTAGATTTACTTTTTTTCTATTACTACTGCTTTTGGTTGCAAGTTGTAAGACGGTTAAGCCCAGCGAGTCTTTACAGATTGCGACCTTTAATACTTTTTTGCGTTCCCCTTTGATGTACTGCTTACAAAGTGTGGAAAACCTCCCAGATTGTTTGATCCACTACGAGGAGATTCCCGAACAAAATGCAGCAGCAATTGCCACTGAAATACTGGCAGGAGATTACGATATTATTGCATTTAACGAAGTTTTTGGAGAAGATGCGCGTAAAATTTTAGTAGATAGACTTAAGGGGAAGTATCCACATTTTGTGAGCAAAATCGACGAAGAATTATTGGCAGCAGAAATACTAATTGATACAAGTTTGATGGAAGGCGGTACCTTTGAAATTGAGGTAGATGGCGATTTGTTAAAAATTAAAGATTTGCTAGGTGGCGCTCTTCATACCTTCAAGGTAAAGACCGCTGCTCCCGGACAAGCACCGGGTACTTTTCTGGTCAAGTTGAATGCAGAAGATAGTGGGTTGATGATTTTTAGTCGCTTTCCTTTTGTCGCTCTTCCTAATGATGCTTTCAAATGGGATAGTGCAGAATTAGATGGCACGACGGACGAAGTAGCTTTTACACGGTTTTCCTCTTTTGCGGATGATGATGCACTTTCTGCAAAAGGAGCGGGCTTGGTGCGAATTCAAAATCCAGTCAGTAATACTGTCTATAATGTGGTCTTTACGCATGCACAAGCAGATTATCCACCGGATGATTTTTATCCAGCTACTCGTGTAAAACAAATGGCGGAGATTCGTCAAATGCTAGAGGTAACCTTGGGTAAAAATAATTTGAGTCGGTCCCATATCTTTGTAATGGGCGATATTAATATTGATGGTGTAGGTGGCGTTTTAGATCCAGCGAGTAGTGGAGGCAAGCCAGAATGGGGATCGGTATTTGGGACACCAGGGGAGTTTTATTTTGATGTCCTGACGGATAGTTGGGCCGCTACGGGCTCGAAAGTAGATACCGGCTGGACACATCCCGCAAAAGTAGGAGAGCGCTTAGATTATATGCTGGTCAATAAGGAATTACTCGAAGAACAATTTTGTGTGCAACACCTTACTCGGTCTTATATTGCTAATAGTGATCACCTTTTAATTAAAGCTGATTACAATACTTCCGCTGCGCATTGCCATCCTCGAGATGCCATGAATAATCCGCCTACGGATCAATATATTATTGGTCCTACCGAGATTAAAAACAAAGGAAATGTACAGTGGGTTTTTTATGATTTTGGAAAACCAGTCACGGTATCAATTGCCGTAGACCCAGAGAGTAGATGGAACCCAACGACGAAGAAAGGCGTTCGCTTTGAATTGTACGATCCGAGAGATTTATCTAATCCGATTGACCAATACCTCACCGACACTACGATTATGAAAGAGGTGACGGACATTTGTGAACGCGAGCACAGTATCAATAGTCAGAAACATTTTGAACGTTGCGATGAAGTCATTGGGATTAAGTATGTCGTTCCAGAAACTTTTTATATCAAAATTTTCTCTGACAATCCAGATTGGACTGGAGATTACGATTTGTTGGTACACAAACACGGTTGCCAAAGTCCCGCAGATGCCTGTGTGATCAAAGCTGCTCAACCGTACAAGTTAGATGAGTTTAAAGTGGGACAACCCTTAAATGCCGAAGATCAAGCTTGGTTTAAATTGGACATCGTAGAAGTAGCAGATAGTGGAATGCCACAGAAAGTACGCATTTATACGAAAGGTGCAGCAGAGGGATTATACACCGATGCTTTTAGTACACAAGCAAATCCTACGGTAGCGTTCGATCCTTTCTCAAAAAGCTTTAGTAGCAATACAATCAATAATGAAGGGAGTCACGATGGCATGGCGAACTGGTTTTACACTGTGATGCGTAATGATATTTCGAATGGAAATACTTTAGACGTTGGCTGGGAAACAAATTTAACCATTTTGTATGGAAATGAAATGGCAGAAGCATATCCAAATGCGACACCAATGGCTTTAAAATGCTTGGATGAAACGAATCCTGAGCTAGGCTCCGACGAAATAGAACTGAGGATTGGAGTAGACGGTGGACCAATGGTCACCAAATTTGTTAAAGAGTACGAATGCAATGATGGCGATGTTTCTTATAGCGTTGCCGCACAAGTAGGCGTGATTCGCTTTGTGCAAGACGTACGGGTACAAGTTATTGAAGAAGACGATACTTCTGCGGATGATTTGAGTAATATGCATACGATTAATACTTTAGATCCAATGGATGCGGAACAACGCTTGGGAAGCAAAACGTTTAGTTTTTCGGGTGGAAAATATCGCTTCGACTGGAATTTATGTCATACACTTAATCGTTAGTTTTTTTTAAATAAAAAAATAGCATTCTGTTTTAATGCAAGACTTTGTATCGTAAAGCTGCAAAGTCTTGCACATTAGAAGGAGATACGAAGCGAAGTATTAGACATAGAAGACTAAATGTATAAGAGCTGCAACAACTTCTCCTTTAAGTTGTTTACCTATTGTAGTTGTATAATAATTCGTAAACATTTTTAGCGTTTTTAAACAACTGCATGGAATAACCTCAATATTAACTTCCAAAGGAAGCTTTAGCCAATCCTCAAAATCAGCAGATGTTCAAAACTAATTATAGCCTTAAAATATTGATCGCTTTAACTTTAATGCTTAAAGCTTGCACGCCACAAGATCAAGCCACGACGCAGCAGCATAAGTGGCAAGCAAATGCGCAAACGGTTGCACAGCAAGTAACAAACCCTAAAGCTAAAGCATATTGGTACAATGGGGAAGCAGAAATTACGAGCTACGAACTGTCGCAAGCACGCTACGGTGAATTGCACGATGGAAAAGCAGTTTTGGTCTTCGTGACAGAACCTTTTTCTCCTCAAACCTTCACCAAGGCGGATCGAGCGGGAGCAAAAGATGTATCGGTGTTGAAGTTAAATGCAACCAAGAAATTCAATACTGGAATCTATCCTTATTCCATTATGACGAGTAGTTTTTTCCCATTTGAAAATGGAAAGTATTCAATGAAAATTTCTTCCTCTTCGCAGGAATGGTGTGGACATACTTACATGGAATTGAATCATAAAAAAGATTATGAAGTACAGATTCATTCTTACTTTCAGGGAGAAAATAAAGCAGATTTGAAGTTGAAAACGAGCTTGCTGGAAGATGATTTCTGGACTCGAATACGGTTGCATCCCGAAGATTTGCCCATGGGGAAAATAAAAGTTATTCCCGCATTTTCGGCCTTGCGTTTGTTACACAAAGATATGGCAGCTTATCGTTGTGAAGCCAGTCAGACCAGCGATGAAAGCAGTCATACGTACATGCTTTTTTATCCTGACTTAAAGCGAAGTTTGGCGATTCGTTACGAGAAAAAATTCCCTCATACTATTTTATCTTGGGAAGAATCTTATGCTAGTGGTTGGGGCAATAATCGAAAAAAAATGACAACAACGGCAACACGTATCAAAACGATTAGGTCTGATTATTGGAATAAAAATACCCCACAAGATATAGTTTTTCGCAAAGAATTGGGCTTAGAGTAAGCTGTATTTAAAAAGAAGAAACCAATCTATAGTGAGCTTGTTCTTGTTTGTAGGGGACAATTTTTTGTTTAAATGAGCTTGTTTAATTGTCTTAACAAAGTGTAGGTAAGATAAGGGGCTTAAAGGTTTTGTACAATTAAAAGTCTATTGTTAAGTGGCGTAGATAAAGGGTATTACTGGTTTTCGGAATGGTATTTGTTCTTTCAAGTAACAAAGACCTAATTTTTGACAACAAGATGAAAAAGCCGCTTGATTTAACAATACCACTATCTGGATCACCTTCCATGATAAGTTTGGAAAAACGTCCTTATCATTCCGACAGTACGCCGGAAGAAGTCGACGCGATCAAAGATCGAGTCTTTGTCTACCAACAAGAAATTATCTACATTAAGGAAATTCCAGTCCTTTCCTCCTTTAGCATTAACTTAGTATTTAACAAAGTCATGTCCTTAGCGAAGACCTATAATCGTTTTGGGATAATCATTGATCTCTCTGAAAGTGATCGTCCAGACGCCGATACGCGGAGAACGATTGGTAAATGCTTTAAGCAAATTTGTGATACAGCGGTTCATGTATCCTTCTGCACAGGAGGACGATTAGAATTAGAAACTTATATCAGTTACATTTTCCACGGTGTAGATGTTGCTTCTTATAGTATCAACAAAGATGCAGATAGTGAGATCTTAGCAACTAAAAATGCATTATCATGATGGAATCAAAGCAAAATCGGCATGAAGTATTTTTGCAAAAGACTTTTGATCACATTATAGGGATTTCAAAAGGGGATTGTAAAATTAACGAACAGACTATTGAGGAAGCGCCGACTTTAATTGAGCGCAAGATTTTAGAAGGTTTACTGTACTTGCACGAGGATATGGAATTGTACAAAGTTGAACTGCGGCAAGCGGTGGAAGCGGAGTACAAACTCAAGGCGATGGAGGAGAAGAATAAAGAATTAGAACAATTCAATTATATTGCCTCGCACGATTTGCAAGAACCTTTGCGGACCATCAGCAGCTTTTCCCGTTTACTGAACAAACAATATAGTGACAAATTAGACGAATCCGCTAACGAATATTTAGGATTTATCGTAGCTTCTTCTATTCGAATGAGTGCGCTCATCAAAGGCTTACTCAGTTTTTCTAGACTGGGAACTGGACGGGTATTAACACAAATAGACTGCACAAAAATGCTGGATTCTATTCGTCAAGATTTACAGGTGAGTATCGAAGAAAAAGATGCACATTTTGATCTCGGAGAATTACCAACGTTGGTTGGCTTTGCCTTAGAACTTCGGCAGGTCTTCCAAAACCTAATCTCTAACGCTTTAAAATTTCACGATTCAGCACGTCCCGTTCGCATTACTATTAGCTGTAAGAAATTACCAGAAGGCTACTTATTTTGTATCCGCGATAATGGGATTGGGATTGAAGCAAAAGATTACCAGCGAATTTTTGATATTTTTCAATGTCTTCACGTGAGAGGAAAATATGAAGGAACGGGTATTGGGCTTTCCAATTGCCGCAAAATTGTCGAGTTGCACGGTGGAGAAATTTGGGTAGAATCTCAAGTCGGTGTGGGCAGTGCTTTTTTCTTTCGCATCCCTTTTCTATCGGTAACGAGCTAGTTCTTTTTTCTTTTCGTACTTTTCTTGGAAAAGATTAAATTCGATCTTTTCCAAATTCATTTCTCAAAAGGCTAATCAGTCCTTTCTGCGCTACCATCATTTTTAAAATAACTTCACAGAACGTTTTTGCCGTAAAAATGCTACTTTTGTATTGACGAAATCACTACTTAAGTACCGATACCATTTAATGGCAACCTAATGTTGTTTTAGTACTTATTCTATTCCCAAAAAACTTTTCATGTCGGCATATCTTATCTCTCTATTAGCAGCTTTTATTTTGGGCATGTCCAAAGCGGGACTCAAAGGCATTGGTGTCCTATTTGTTACCTTAATGGCTTTAGTTCACGGGGCAAAAGCTTCTACGGGAATCGTTTTGTTATTATTGATTTTTGCAGATATTTTGGCCGTTAGTTATTATAATCGCTACGCGCAATGGAAGTATCTAAAGCGATTTTTGCCGTGGGTAGTCGCGGGTGTTTTGGTAGCCGTTTTAGTTGGGAAAGAGCTTCCCGAAGCACTTTTTAAAAAAGCGATGGCGCTCATTATTTTGATTAGTGTCGTTTTAATGCTTCTTGGAGAGCGGTACGAACGCAAAGATATACCGGAGAAACTATGGTTTGCGGGGACGATGGGTTTCACGGCGGGATTTACTACTATGATTGGGAATTTAGCAGGAGCATTTGCAAATATTTTTTTCTTAGCAACTCGGTTACCCAAAAACGAATTTATAGGTACTGCCGCTTGGCTATTTTTTATCATCAATATTTTTAAATTACCTTTTCATATCTTTAGCTGGGAAACCGTAACTTGGGATAGCTTTATGACTGATTTGTGGCTTTTGCCAGGGGTGATAATAGGATTTGTAGTTGGTTTACAACTCGTGAAGAAATTCAAAAATGATCAATACCGAAAGTTTATTTTAATCATGACGGCGATCGGTGCGTTGATGCTGCTTTGGCCGACTTAGTACGGTAAGACTTTTATTGACAAAAAAAAATCAATTCAATTTATCAAGTCCTTCCTCATGCTAAAGAAAAAAATTCAAGCTTTATTTTATCCTGAGCAATATCATGGTTGGGGGAGACGTAAACGATTTTTTGAAGGTTGGTACTATAAAATTGTCAACGAAAAAGAAGATCGGGCATTTGCTTTTATTCCAGGGATTGCAATGGATGAGCAGGGTAAACAACAAGCTTTTGTGCAGGTATTGGATGGTAAAAAAATGAAGGCAGCGTATCATGAATTTGCAGCGAAGGATTTTGTTCCCGAAGCCGGAAAATTTGAACTGTCGATTGGTGCTAACTATTTTTCGAGGAGGACCTTACGCTTGGCATTGCCTGATGTATGGGGAGAATTGAATTTTATAGGGCAAGTACCTTGGTCGAGTAGTTGGTACTCGCCGGGCATTATGGGACCTTTTTCCTTCGTCCCTTTCATGCAATGTTATCATGGAATTTTGAGTATGGATCACCAGATCGAGGGTCAGTTGACAATCGAAGGAGTGGAGATTGATTTTACAGGAGGTAGAGGATATTTAGAAAAAGATTGGGGACATTCTTTTCCGAGTGCATACATTTGGATGCAAAGCAATCATTTTAAAACGCCGGGAATTTCGTTAAAAGCTTCTGTCGCCAAAATTCCGTGGATGGGGACTTCCTTCGTCGGATTTATTGCGGGGATTTGGTTGCAAGATCGCCTGATTGAATTTACAACTTATAATTTTACTCGGTTACGCCGTTCTTTTGCCGATCAAGAAGAAGTTGTGTTGCACCTAGAAAACCGTCATTATCGCTTACAAATTCGAGCCGATCGAGAAGCTGCTACCCAGCTTGCTTCACCAATTATTGGTTTCATGGAGGGAAGAGTGGAAGAGAGTATGACGGCTAAATTGGAAGTAGAATTGTTTGATAAAAAAACGAAGCAGCTTATCTTGCAAGACGTAGGGCGAAATGCTGGCTTAGAAGTCGCCGGAAACATCTCTGAGATTATGATTGGTTAATGTCTTAGTACTTATTGGTATTTTAAAACAACTTCAGTAACAAAATAATTCCTATGCAAAAGCAGGCAAAAGAAATAATCAATGGAACGATCACCGTTACAACTGAAGCAAAAGAGCAGATGTACCGAGAGATGAAGAAAGTCCAGCGCTTTAATCTTGCTCGGAAAATCCTTACCGAACTCATTCAAATAGATCCTCAATCCGAAGAATACATTAAGCAATTAGCGCTCTGTACTTACAAAGATCCTGATCTTGCGCAGGATATTAAATTTAATAAAGCCCTCAAAATTCTAGAAAAACTTGGCGATTTACGAGAGATTAAAGATGTAGAAACTTTAGGTTTGCTCGGTGCGATCTACAAAAAAAAATGGCGAGTAGACAATCGATTACAACATCTGATCCGATCTCAAATTTATTATGGTCGAGGTTCCAAAATCTGGTTTGAACAAAAGGAATCTCCTAGCGAAATAGCTAAGCAAGATTTTTTTGATGACGATGGTTACTGTGCGGTTAATCACGCCTTTGTAATGGAATTGATTGCGTCGATTACTTTTCAGCAAGGCTACGAAATAAAAGGGGAGGATATTTTGCTTGAAACCCAAGTCGTTATCAATAAAGCGATTAAAATTCGGGAACGACTCATTGCTGTACTCTCACCGATCATTGCAAAAACTGCGGCAGATTATGCAAAAGGAAGTCCTGTTGAACAACAAAAGATCAATCAACGGTTATATTGGATGTACAGTACCATCGGGGAATGCTACGTTGGGATTAGAAATTATGGTGCTGCCAAGACAATTTACGAATCAGCGAAAAATTTGATTGATAAAAGCCGGTGGGAATTTTTTTCTACGGCCAAACAAATTACGGCACTCGCCCAAATTCAACGGGTTATTTACAAAGATGATCCTACCCTAAATCACAAAATTAAAGAAACTTTAGGCGCTTTTCTTGGCGATGATATTTTGGTGCAAGCAGTGGCGAGAGGAAAGTTGGGTTTGGCACTTTCTGGGGGCGGCTTCCGCGCCTCTTTTTTTCACATTGGCGTTTTGGCGTATTTGGCAGAGAAAGATGTGCTTCGATACGTTGAAGCTTTATCTTGCGTTTCTGGAGGTTCTTTGATTGGTGCGTATTATTATTTAAAAATAAAAAATCTGCTAGAAAGCAAAACGCAAGTAGCGCTGAGTCAAAAAGACTATTTAATTTTGGTGGAAGAAATCCAACGAGACTTTTTTACTGCGGTAACGGAGAATTTACGGGTAAAACTTTTTAGTAATTTTTCTACCATTGTAAAAATGATTTGGTCGAGTAAGCATACTCGAAGTAAGCGGATCGCTGATTTGTATAATAATTATTTATACCAACCTTTACTTGCGCACATCAATAAATTTAAACGCCAAGCAGATGGTACGATTCCGCAAGTAGAAATGACCGATTTGTTTATTTTTCCAAAGGGAGAATCAGACTTTCATATCAAAGATCACAACTGGTTGCTACCGTTCAAAGTACCCAATTTAATCTTGAATGCTACCACCTTAAATACGGGACATAACTGGCAATTTACCGCATCTTGGATGGGGGAACCTCCCGGAAGTATCATCAAAGAGGTGGATGCAAAATATCGATTGCGCCGACTTTACTACGACCAAAATCCAGAAAAACCGATTAAAGTTGCCCTTGCAACGGCCGTAGCGGCTTCTTCCTGTGTGCCCGGTATTTTTGAACCTTTAGTCCTAGAAAATATTTATCCTGAAAAGACGGTTCGGCTGGTTGATGGCGGAGTACACGATAATCAAGGTGTAGCGGGCTTGATTGAACAAGAATGTAAGATTATCATTGTAAGTGACGCGAGTGGTCAGTTGAGACCGGACGATGCTTCTAGCAGTGCGCCATTGTCCGTGTTGTCTCGTACGAATAATATTTTCATGGAACGAATTCGGGAAAGCCAGTACTTGGATTTATCTTCGCGCGTGGAAGGCGCACAGTTATCAGGTTTAATGTTTTTACATTTATGGAAGGACCTAAATGAGCGTCCGCTTTCGTGGAGCGAAGAAAAAGATCCTTGGAAGCCACCGTATCCTCCCGAGGGAAATCATTACGATGAGGTAGATACAGATTATGGTATTCCCAAAGAAATTCAAAAACTATTAGCGGGCATTCGTACAGATTTAGATGCGTTCAATGAAAAAGAAGCTTTTGCACTGATGCATAGCGGCTATAAAATGGCACAAGGAGAATATGGAAAAACCATTAGTAAGTTTTTTCCAGAACCAAAGCTTTCTAAAACAGAACTTCCAGATTGGGATTTTTTAGCGATTGAAAACCATATTGCAGATACCGAAAAACTAAAAGGACTCAGAAAGCAACTCAAAATTTCCCAGAGAATATTTTTAAAACTTTTTAAACTTAGTAAGAGAACTGCGATTTTGATGGTTACGGTTTTGGCTTTAGCTATTATTTTGCCGCTTTATTACTTTGGCGCACATTTCTATTTTTTAGCCTTTGCTATTTTAATTTTGATCACGTTCGTTTTTAGAAACTTTTTTGTGGGAATCTTTGCAGGAATGTTTAGGTTGTTTTGGATACTAATAGCTTTCTTACTATCGAACTTTTCTTTAGGTTTCTTAAATCATCGGTATATAAAAAAAGGAAAGATAAAAAAAGAAGAAGAGCATCAGGCTTAACTTAGTTATTGAGTAGTGTAACCTCTCCAGCGTAGACCTTAACCACTTGATCGAGAAAGCGTACTTTGGCGACGTAAGTATATAAGCCATTATTTAACGCTTTACCATTAACGGTGCCATCCCAAGCGATGGAGGGGTCATTGGGCGCAAAATTACTTTTCGAAAATACGATACCTCCCCAGCGATCAAAAACCTGCAATTGTTCTACGGCTTGTACATTGGGAAGATTGGCAAAGACTGTAAAATAATCGTTGGAACCATCTCCATTAGGACTAAAAGCATTAGGAATATAGACCTGTCGTATTTCCGTGATGCGAATTTGTAAGTCATCCTCGGCAATGCAACCACTAGCGTTAATTGCGGACAATTGTAAATAAGTATCTTCCGAGGGTGTCCATTCGAGGGGAGAGCAATCGGTACTACAATCGATTAATCCATCCGGTAGCCAATTGTATACTTCGATCGGCTGGGTGGATTGTACATTAATTGTAACACTTTCTCCGAGTAGAATATTTCGATCTTCTCCCAAGTCAATGGTAAAATCTGAGGGTGGACTAAGGTCAATTGCCTCTTCAAAACTACAGCCAAAGCGATCGACAATTTGTAGTTCGTAGATTCCTGCGGCTAAGTTTGTAATTAGGGAATCTGTATTGATCAAATTGTCGATTAGGCTTTCATTGAGATAGAATTGAAAAGGAGGATTACCATTGGTAAGCGTTTGTAGTTCAATTTGACCATCGTCAATACCGTTACAATTTAAGGCTACGGTGGTAAAACTAGCTTGAATATTTGGCTCTGGCTGAATGGTTAAATCCAAAGTAACGATACTGTCGCAACCCAGCGAAGAGATAAAAGTATCCACGTAAATTCCTGTCATATCTAATTCTTGGTCACCCAAAGATAAAAACAAGCCTTCACAGATCGTATCTTTAAAATCATAAAACTTAGGTACGACCTGTACAATTTTCACATTCGAAACGACACGACATTTTGAGTTTTGTAAATTACTACTGCCATTTGCTAGTAAATAGCGGTAATAGTAAAAGCCGCTCGGTAATCCAGTATGTTCATAGTTGTCGGCGTTGGCTCCCGCAATATCAACCCAAGTTATTCCTTCGTCAAAACTTTGCTGCCATTGAAAAGTAGGCGTACTGTATTGACTGCCAATTACGGTTGCCGTCAAAGTAATCGGATTGCCATCTTCACAAATATTCGCAATTTCGTCGGGTAAGATAAGTGCCTCCGGACCACAAGGTCGGAAAGCGATATTGTCGATTGCGAGGTCATTTCCCATGCCACCGGGAGCATTATTTCGTAAAGAAAGTTGGATAGAAGTCTGTGCAGGACCCGTCGTAAAAGTAAAAGCATAATTGTACCATTGTTCATCCTGTGCAACATCACCCGTTGAAAAAATTGAAACGTTGTCCAGCAAGAAAGAAACATTGGGGCGACTATGATTGGTGACGCCGATTCTAATCATATTGATAATATCCGCCGAAAATTCGTACAAAGTATTTTCACAAAGTCCATCTACCGTTTGATTATAAAATAAACCAGGAGTAAAGTCTGCATTGACAACCATCATGTAACCATTGGGATCGCTGCTATTGTCCGGAATAGTTAGCCAAGCACTATAAATACTTGACCAATTGCCAGAATTATTGGTAATCAGGTAAGAGCCATCTACGGGTGGTGGCGTCGTCGTGTAGGTATAGCCGGGTGCTATATTTGGGTCGGTCGGAATAATAGTAGCACTACCCGAGCCAAAATCACCTGCGGTAAATATGTTTTCTCCTAGATTGCCTTGACAACCAGTTTGTGCCTTCGAGGTAGAAAGTAAAAAGCAGCAAAAGACGAGGAGGAGAGATACTCTTGACATAGGATATAATTTCTTTGCTTAAAATTACTACAAGTTTTAGAATTCCCCAAAGCATTGGTCCGCGATCTCTGGAGAAATAAGGTCTATCACCAAGATTGGTAAAGACTTTACTATTTAACCTACAAGATAGGGTAGTAATTGTCTAGGAGCAAAAAAAGAGGATTTTATGCCAGTTTTAGCCTATTTACAGTCAAAAAACCTTCACCGTAATCCAAATTTGGGCTCTTTTCTCAAATCTTCTAAAATTTCATCCTCCGCAGGCTGCAGTTCAGTCAGCAAATTCTACAGTTCGGTAACTCTGATTGTACAAAAGTAGGGATTGCGCTTACCTTGCGAGTATAAAATAAGACAATTATGAAATCAATTCTTTTACTCAGTTTATTATTATTAGCCAACTTTAGCTACAGCCAAACCAAAATCCAAGGCGTCGTACTCGACGAAACTGGAGAAAGTGTCATTGGCGCTAATATTTATTTACAAGATACTTATGACGGTACTTCGTCTGATGAAACAGGCGCTTTTGAATTTGTAACGACAACCGAGGGAGAAGCTACGATTCTAGTAAGTTATGTCGGCTACGAAGACTTTATTTTGAACATTACCATTGCAAAGACGGACTTACAGTTTAATTTCAAATTGGAACCGAGTGCGAGTGAGTTAGATGCGGTCGTTATTACTGCGGGCGCTTTTGAAGCGAGTGACAAACGCAAAGCGGTTGTTTTGAAACCTCTAGATATTGTCATGACGGCGGGGGCAACGGCAGATATTGCTGGGGCACTAAATACGCTTCCGGGAACGCAAACGGTAGGAGAGACAGGGCCGCTTTTTGTGCGCGGTGGTGCTGCGAGTGAAACGCGGAGTTTTATTGATGGAATGTGGGTACAAAAACCTTATGGCAGTTCGGTACCCAATGTTCCTGCAAGAGGTCGATTTTCTCCCTTCTTATTTAAAGGAACCATTTTTAGTACAGGCGGCTACTCCGCTGAATATGGACAAGCTTTATCGGCGGCTTTAATTTTGGAAACTACGGATTTAGCGCCGCGCACAAAAACGGGTGTGTATGCCATGACGGTTGGTGCAGGCGCATCGCATACACAACGCTGGGAAAAAAGTTCTTTGGATGTCTCCGTTGATTATTTCAACTTGAGTCCTTATCTCAAACTTATGCCACAGAATATAGCGTGGGACAAAGCTTTTCAAAGTGTGAATACACAGTTAGTCTTTCGACAAAAAATGGCTAAAACGGGAATGTTTAAAGTGTTGAGTACTTTTAGTCGTAGTGGTTTTGCCTTGCAATATCCAGATGCAGACAACGTCTTGGAAACGAATCCACTGAGTCTAAATAATGATAACTTTTATTTGAATACGACTTACAAAGCGATGTTGGGAGAAAAATGGTCTTTCTTCACGGGCTTAGCGTATAGTAAAAATCTAGATAATATTAGTTCTAATTTTGGCTTAACGACCCAAGACGAATCCATCCAACTTAAGTGGCGTTTAGGAACACAGTTGCACGAAAAAGTAAGTTTGAAATTTGGAGGTGAATACTTGACTAGTCGTTGGGACGAAGCATTTCAAGATAAAGAAAGCCAGCGTTTTGAAAGTCGATTAGACGAAACGTATCTCGCTAATTTTGTGGAGACAGATTTACAATTGAGCAAGAAATTACTCGCTAGAGTAGGTGGGCGGTTTGAATATTCTCAATTGCTACAAAAAATGAATTTTGCCCCGCGTACGTCTCTTGCTTACAAAACGAGTAAGCACAGTCAAATCTCACTAGCGGCTGGGCAATTTCACCAAACGCCAGATAATGAACAAATGCGATTTCAGCAGAACTTAAATTTTGAAAGCGCAGATCATTACTTATTTAATTTTCAACAGATCAAAGGTGGTCGCATTTTTAGAGTAGAAGCATACTGGAAGGAATATCGCAATCTGATTCGCCAAGCAGAAAATGGTCAACGTAATAATTTAGGGAATGGATTTGCGAGAGGAATTGATTTTTTCTACCGAGATAAAACGACGATTAACAATGGTGACTTTTGGATTTCTTACAGCTACTTGGATACCGAAAGATGGTACCGTGATTTTCCAGAAGCGAGTACGCCAAACTTTGCTTCTAAGCACAATGCGTCTTTGGTTTATAAGCATTGGATACCAAAATGGTCTAGCTTAATTGGTTTTACCTATTCCATCTCTAGTCCGAGAGCTTACAACGATCCTAACGAAAAAGCATTCAATGCAGCACGGACACCCGTTTTTCAAGACCTAAGTTTTAATGCGAGTTACTTAACGACTTTGTGGGGACAATCGACGGTAATTTACGTAGCGATTAACAACTTGCCCGGCTTCAAAAATAACTTTGGTCAACGATTTAGTCAGCAAGCCAATGCGGATGGACAGTTTAGTTCTATTCCCATCGAGCCCGGTGCGAAACGATTTTTTTTAGTGGGCGCGTTTGTCACTTTAGGACAAAGAATGACGGAAGCAGAACGCAAAGCATTATAGCGAAAGCTGATTTTTATAAAGTTGAATAAAGCGCAGTGCTCAAAACAAGTTCTATATAAAAGTATTATTCTAAAACAATTTCACAATATCAAATTTTATCACGATTCCTAAAATAAAAAAAATGAAAAATCTAATCTTCACCACCGTATTTAGTCTTATCTCTATTTTTAGTTTTGCACAAAATGAAAGGTACCTGAAAGCTATGGAAAAGTCAGTTGCAATTTTTGAAAAAGCAGAAACAGTAGCGGATCTTCAGTTGACAGCCAATAGTTTTGAACGGATCGCTAAAGCAGAAACCAAAGTTTGGTTACCGGCTTACTACCAATCGCTTTGCTACATGATGATGGCGGCAAAATCAAACGATGGAAAGCAGATTACAACCGTGATCAACTACTTAGATAAAGCACAAGTTGCATTGGATCAAGCGCAAGCCATTGATGAGCAAAATTCAGAAATTTACACGCTCCAAGGTTATATTCACCAAGGAAGAGTTTGGGAAGATCCAATGAATAAAGGGGCAGAATTTACACAAAAAAGTTTTGCTGCTTTTGGAAAGGCAATGGCTCTAGACCCAACGAATCCCCGACCATACTATTTGAAAGGACAGCATACTTTTTTTATGCCGGTGTTTTTTGGTGGTGGAGCGGATAAAGCATTACCCTTATTTCAACAAGCAGAAAAAAGGTTTACAACTTTTGAAAAAGCAAGTAATATTCATCCAAGTTGGGGACAAAAAATGAACAGCTATTTTTTGAAGCGCGCCAACGAACAATAAAACTCAATTGGATTACTCAATTTTTGTCTTACGTACTTACCTCAAAACGAAAATAAAATGAACGAAATAATTATTGCCATTCACGGATTTTCAGGATGTTTAGTTGCCGTACTTGGTTTAGTGCAAATTCTACTACGGAAAGGCGGTCGCATCCATCGCATCTTAGGCAGGATTTACGCACTAGCTTGGCTGATGCTAGTAATTAGTGGCTCGATGATTGGCTACTTATTGATTACCTTAATCGGCATACTGGGAATGTACATGGTTTACACCGGTTACCGCTTTGGTGCTAAAAAAACGATTGACTTGTCGGTCTTTGATCGAGCAATGATTATCTTAGCCAATGGGATTGCACTGGCTACCTTGACTTGGGGAATATATCATCTTACTCAAAGACACTATAACATTGGAGTGATTGGTAGTTTTTTTGGGTTTATCTTTTTTATGAGTAGTTTTCAGGACTATCGGGAGTTTATTCAAAAGAAAGCGACTAAGAAAACGAGCGGACATCGCCTTCAATGGTTATTTGAGCATTACGGTAGAATGTACGTTTCCTACATCGCAGCGATGACGGCATTTAGTGCCTTACAGAATGTATTTGGCATTGAAATCATTAATTGGCTCGCGCCAACTTTTATTGGTGGCGCATTAGTAGCTTGGTCAAATCGCTATTATTATAAATTACATAAAGTGAAGTAAAAATTTTATTATTTCAATGCAGCAGACATCAGTTCCCGTGGAAAAAAAACAGCGTTTAAGCATCAAAGCCATACTCCTCAATTCCGTGAAAACATTTTTTTTCGGAGGACTTGGGATCACGGCGTTTTTCGCCATTTTTACCAATAATTTGGATTGGGTAGTCTTGTACCGACAATTTATTCAGAATGGTGCCTTGTGTATTGTTTTGTTTTTTGGAAATGGAATTGTTAGCGAATGGTTTGATCGGTATTATCCTTGGACGGAAGAACCCGTCAAGCGGATGATCATTACTTTGGTTTCGGTTCTGGCTTATACGATTGTTGCGTCCTTTATTACCTTGAGAATTATTTTCTGGTTTTTTTATAAAGTTTCCTTAGCTCGATTTTACGAACTTTTTGTAGATACCACCTTGCTAAGTCTAGTTATCATTACGCTATTTATTACTGGCTTTTTGCATGGTCGTTCTTTTTTACAATCTTGGAAGGATTCTCAAATTAAGGCAGAAAAATTCAAAAGAGAAAGCATCGTTGCACAATACGAAACTTTGAAAAATCAAGTTAATCCACATTTTTTGTTTAATAGTTTCAATGTTTTAACGAGCTTGGTCCATAAAGATGCCAATCTAGCGGAACAGTTTATTAAGCAATTATCAAAGGTTTATCGCTATATTTTGGATACGAGGGAGAAGGAAGTAGTTTCGCTCGTCGAAGAAGTAGAAGCCTTGAATGCGTTTGTTTTCTTATCTAAAATTCGCTACGGCGAAAACATTGATTTCCGCATAGACATTCCCACGGGACAGGAATATATGGTCGCTCCGTTGAGCTTACAGATGTTGGTAGAAAATGCCATTAAGCATAATATTATTTCCAAAGCAAATCCTTTGCCCATTCGCGTATATCTGGATTCGGAAGCAAGCTACGTGGTTGTAGAAAATAAATTACAAAAGAAAAAGCAAGTCCAAGATTCTTCGGGCGTTGGCTTGGCTAATATCAAAGCTCGCTACGCGTACATCACCGATCGCACTTTACAATTATCGGAAACGGAGGAGTTATTTCAGGTGAAAATTCCTTTAGTTACCTTGAACTAACTGAAGATGTTTTACATCATTTTTAATTAGCTTCTCAGTAGGCATTCAACAAAAAAATAAATTAAGATGAAGCTCGTAATTATCGAAGATGAAGATTTGGCAGCAGAACGATTGATGGATTTACTCAAGCAGCACGATCCAACAATTGAAGTTTTGGCCTGTTTGGATTCGGTGGCATCGGCGGTTGCTTGGTTCAAAATGAAGACTGCGGTTGATTTGGTTTTTATGGATATTCAACTAGGGGATGGTTTGAGTTTTGATATTTTTGAGGAAGTAGAAATTAATTGTCCCGTTATCTTTACGACGGCTTACGACGAATATGCCTTACGTGCCTTTAAGGTCAATAGTATTGATTATTTGTTGAAGCCATTGGGATTGGCAGAGTTGCAAGCTGCTTTTCAAAAACTAAGCATTTTACGAGGAAAAGAAAAAACCCAAAACCTTGATTTGTTGGCTTTGCAAAATGCGATGCAGATGATGAACAAAGAATACAAGTCTCGCTTTATTGTGAAGGCTGGTAATCATTTGAGTTCGGTACCTACCGAAGAGATTGCGTACTTTTATAGTGAATACAAAGCGGTTTGGATTTGGACCTACGAACAAAAAAAGCATTCCATTGATTATAGCTTAGAGCAATTAGAAACGCTAGTATCTCCCAAAAAGTTTTTTCGGGCCAACCGTAAATACCTTATTGGTTTTCGATCGATTGTACAAGTGACCAGCTATTCGAATAGTCGGTTGAAATTAATTTTACGGGGAGCAGAGAAAGAAGAGATTTTGATTAGTAGAGAAAGAGTAAACGCCTTTAAACTCTGGCTCGATCAGTAAAAAAAGATCTCGCAAGGTAGCTTAAAGGCGCTTTGGTATTTATGATAAATAAGCGATTCGCTTATACATTTCCTTTGAGTAACTCTCTAGAAATAACTAGTTTTTGAATTTCAGAAGTTCCTTCTCCGATGGTACATAATTTAGAATCTCTAAAGAACTTTTCTACTGGGAAATCTTTGGTATAACCATAACCACCGTGAATTTGAATTGCGTCCGTTGCAATTTCTACGGCAATTTCAGAAGCGTAGTATTTAGCCATCGCCGACTCTTTCGTCATTTTCTGATGATTGTTCTTCATGTCTGCTGCTTGGCGCGTCAACAATTCTGCTGCTTCAATTTTAGTCGCCATATCCGCTAGTTTGAAACTAATTCCTTGGAATTTAGCGATGGGCTGACCGAATTGATGTCTTTCTTGGGCATACTTAACGGAAGCCAAGTAAGAACCTTTTGCAATTCCTAAAGAAAGCGCCGCGATAGAAATTCTACCACCATCTAAAATTTTCATCGCTTGGATGAAACCGTCTCCTTCATTTCCGAGCATTTGGCTTTTGTGTACCCGACAATTGTCAAAGATCATTTCTGCCGTTTCGGAAGCCCGCATCCCTAATTTGTTTTCTTTTTTACCCGCCGAAAAGCCCGGTGTTCCACGCTCTACGATGAAAGCCGTCATGCCGTGGCTATCGAGTAAATCTCCCGTACGCGTCATCACCACGGCAACGTTACCAGAAATACCGTGTGTAATCCAGTTTTTAGCACCGTTAATCACGTAGTGATCACCATCTTTCTCTGCGACACACTGCATTCTCCCTGCGTCACTTCCCGTACCTGGTTCTGTTAATCCCCACGCGCCAATCCATTGTCCGGAAGCTAATTTGGGTAAATATTTTGCTTTTTGGTCCTCGTTTCCGAAAGCAAGGATGTGTCCTGTACACAAAGAATTGTGAGCAGCTACGGAAAGACCAATAGAGCTACAAACTTTAGAAATTTCGACAATGATACTAACGTATTCTTGGTATCCTAAGCCAGATCCACCATATTCTTCGGGGACTAAAACGCCGAGAAATCCATGTTCGCCCAGTCTATGCATTAAATCTACTGGAAAATGTTGTGACTCATCCCATTCCATCACGTGTGGTCTAATATATTGCTCCGCAAAGTCTTTTGCGCTTTGCTCAATCATTTCTAAATTTTCGCTTGTCGTCGCTACGTTCATAAGTTACGCTTTATGGATAATAAATTTAATTTGGTTTTATAAAAAAATTAAATGGTACACTGCCAAGAAATGTGGTTGAGCGGTACCGATTTAGTACAAAAGAAGCGATCAAACGATCAGTTGGAAGGGATGACTTTTTCTTTTGGAGCCGTCAATTTTGGAATTGGATCAAGATATTCCACTAAATGAATGACTTTTAATTGGTCTCAATTACTTAATACCTACTAAATACCATTCCAAAATCGTTGCTTAAATTGCGCTCGAAATATACGGATAATTGTTGATATTGGGGCTTAATTGAAATGACAAAAACACTTTTTGTCAGCGATTTAGTGAAAAACTACTATTTCAATTAGTAATAAAATATCTTATTAGCAGAAAGAAGAATAAGTGAAATTAGAAAACTTATAGCCTTGGCTTTTCGCTTGAACTCCTTTTAAATAAGCTTAATAACCATACTTTTCTTTCCAGTAAGCCTGTAGTCTTTTTCTAATTTGGGCTTCACTCGGATTCCCCTGTGGATCGTACAGTTTTTTGGCAATGATTTCTGCGGGCAAGAATTCGTGTTGCACAAAATTATTTTGATAATCGTGGGCATATTTATAATCCTTGCCATAATTCAAGGTCTTCATCAAATTCGTTGGGGCGTTTCTAATACTCAGTGGAACGGATAGGTTTCCTGTCTCCCGAACCAATTTCTGTGCTTGATTAATCGCTTGGTAAGCAGAATTACTCTTCGGCGCAGTGGCTAAATAAATGCAACATTGTGATAATATAATTCTAGCTTCGGGCAAACCAATCGCTTGTACCGCTTGAAAACAAGTTGTAGCCATTAATAAGGCATTCGGATTGGCCAAACCAATATCTTCGGAAGCGGCAATGATTAAGCGACGAGCAATAAATTTTACATCTTCTCCTCCTTCAATCATGCGGGCTAAGTAATACACCGCCGCATTTGGATCACTGCCACGAATGGATTTGATGAAGGCAGAAGCCATGTCATAATGTTGGTCTCCCGTTTTATCGTATTGCGCAATATTTTGTTGAATTTTCTCGGAAACAAAGTCATTGGTGATTTCAATGGTTTCGTCTTCTTCAGCAAAATTGCAAACGAGTTCTAAAATATTAAGCAATTTTCGACCATCGCCACCAGAAAATTTCAACATCGCATCGTAGTCTTTGATTTTTATGCTGCGTGTTTTCAAATATTCATCTTTTGCCAAGGCTTGATCAACCAACTGAATTAATGCCTCTTTTTGTAAAGGCTGAAGGATGTAAACTTGGCAGCGTGATAAAAGTGCCGAAATGACTTCGAAAGAAGGATTCTCGGTGGTGGCACCAATTAAGGTAACGACGCCTTGTTCGACGGCACCGAGTAAAGAATCTTGTTGTGATTTGCTAAAGCGGTGAATCTCATCAATAAATAAAATGGGATTTGCGGCACTAAAGAAACGTTGGTTTTTGGCTTTACTAATCGTTTCACGGATATCTTTTACGCCCGCATTGATCGCACTCAAACTGTGGAAAGGACGATCGAGTTGATTAGCAATAATATTTGCTAAAGTCGTTTTACCCACACCCGGCGGTCCCCACAAAATGAAAGAAGGAATTTTGCCAGAAGCAATCGCTTTGTATAAAACAGCTTCTTTCCCAACCAAATGTTGCTGACCGATGTAATCCGACAAAGTTTTGGGACGCATTCTTTCCGCTAGTGGCTTCATGGTGGAGCTTCAAATTTTGAACTGATATGATGAATAGTTTTCAAAGTACAAATATAAGATTTGTATTAGAAAGTAACTCGATTTTAGCTCGGTACTTCTTTATTTTATTATGGTGTATTAAAGTTTGCGTTGATTGAAATAAGCCCGTAAACTGGAACTTGCCAGAATCTCTTGTTGGTTGATGAGGACGCATTGGGAGATTAGATTGGATTATTTTTTCAACGATGACCCAACCTCCTGACGAATCTTCACGTGTGTTCTTTTGTAATCAAAAAATTAAATTATTAATTAGAAGTTGTGATTTCCGTACAACTTCAACTCAAAAGAAAACGATATGGCTTTCAAAAAAATTGGATTATTATTATTTGCCTGCTGCTTAATTTTAGCTTCTTGTAAAAAAGATCCAGAGGTTACCGAAGTTACGCCGACGGTAGATCCTTACAATATACCACAAAAAATTATTACGGCTTCTTTGTCGGGAACGGTCGTTTTAGAAGATGGTTCTCCTGCGGAAGGAGCAACGGTTTATGTAAATAACAGCTCGTTAACGACAGATGAAAATGGCGTGTTTTATTTTAAGGATATTACAATGAATGAGTATGGTACTTTTGTTAAAGTAGAAAAACCAGGCTACTTTATGGGTGCCAAAATGGTGAATCCTAAAGCGGGACAGCGTGCGATTACCCGAGTACGACTTTTAACGAAAGCCTTGGCAGGAAAATTTTCTTCCGTGCAAGGAGGAACGGTTATGGCGAATGGAAATAGTGAAATTTCGTTACCACCCAAT
Organism: Saprospiraceae bacterium; assembly: GCA_045110315.1. Lineage (GTDB taxonomy): Bacteria > Bacteroidota > Bacteroidia > Chitinophagales > Saprospiraceae > CALFBG01. The sequence continues at coordinate 6,332 of JBGCFY010000073.1, read as the reverse complement.
GGTGTCATGACGAAAGGCGGTGATGCGTACACGGGTAACGTTAACGTTTACGCAAAGTGGATTGATCCGACCGGTAGTGAATTAGAGGAATTGATGCCAGGAGATTTAAGAGCCGTTGACGCCGCACAAGAATTTGTACAATTAGCTACTTACGGAATGCTGGCCGTTGAGTTAGAAAGTGATAGTGGAGAAGCGTTACAAGTTGCTACTGGAAATACTGCAACCTTGACTTTTCCCGTACCGAGCGAACTTAGTACTACGGCACCCGCTACCATTCCATTGTGGTCTTACAACGAAGACAATGGGCACTGGATCGAAGAAGGTGAAGCGACGTTCAACGGGACGGAATACGTAGGAGAAGTTGGTCATTTTTCTTTTTGGAATTGTGATGCTCCCTTCCCCGTTGTTCAAATAGAAGGGACGGTGATTGATCAAGATGGCAATCCTATTCCTGAAAAGCACGTTAAAATCAAAATTAATAGTTCTGCTGTAACGAGTAGTGGGATTACGAATGAAAATGGTGCTTTTTCGGGTAAAATCCCCAAAGATGAAGCCTTAACGATCACCGTGAAATCTTACGGATGGTGTGCTTCAGAAATGTATACGGCTAGTATTGGGCCTTTCAGTGACGATGTCGTGTTACCTGCGATTACGATAGACCTGAATAATGTTGCAAATGGAGAATTTGTAAATGTCAAAGGAACCTTATTGGATTGTGATGGTGATCCAGTTACGGATGGATATTTGAAGGTGTTTTCAGAGGAAGACTTTAGAATTCTCTATCCAGACGCGGATGGTATGATTGACCTTAGCTTAGTTTACTGCGAGTCTTCAACCTTAGATTTGATTGCCTACGATTTGGCAAACCTCAAAAAGAGTAGCACGAATACTTATAATATAGTAGGTGTAAGCGAGTTAGATTTTATGAATATTATCGCCTGTGATGTGATTGAAGAATTTATTGACTTAAATGTTGACGGTACAAACTTCATTTATAATAATACACAATCTTCGTTAAATTTTAATAATACTTTTACGATATCAGGGAGTGCTACGGTAGGAGATACTAGCTTCATGATAATAGAACTTCCAATGGGAGGTCTTGGAACCCAAAGCCCAAGTTACGCTAGTGTTGCTTTCGAAGATTTGGTCAACAACACCTATTACAGTGGAAATTGTCAAGGATGCCCCAATCTTGATGTAACAATTACTGCTTACGGTGGTATCGGAGCGTACGTTGAAGGAAACTTCTCTGGCACGATCCCAAGTAATGCACTTAGTGGGACAAGTAATTTAAGTGGAACCTTTAAAGTAATAAGAAATCAATAGTGTAACCAACTTAAGACTAATGGCTATGCCATCTTTTTAGATGGAACATAGTAGATTTGGCGATCGTAAGCTGTCTACCGTTTGGTAGGCAGCTTATTTTTAAAAAAAAAAGACAACCACACCCAACCTTCCCCTAAAATCCTACGTGTATCTCTTTGACAGGTGAATATTCCCGTCATTTTCTATCATTACTTAATTAAAATCAAAATGAAAAAATTATTATTACTCTTTGTTTTCTTTCTCAGTTTGAACTTCGCACAAGCACAAGATACCTTATGCTACGTCGTTGTCAACCAAGTGCAGGGTGGATTCTGCTTACAAGCCACGGCTTACGGCACACCACCGTTCGTTTACTCATGGGATAATGGAGACGTTGGAGATACTACTTGCCCCAACGATACCCTTAACTATTACTGCGTCACGGTCATTGATGCGGATAGTTGTGTGAGCACGGCTTGTGGAATCTTGGATTCTCCTACAAATTGTAGTGTAAATATTGTAAATCTCAATTCAGCGTTAACGGCTCAGACCACTGGTTTTGGTACTTATGATTTTCTTTGGTCTACGGGCGCAACGACGGAGAGTATCTTACCTGCCCAACCCGGAGAATACTGTGTCAGTATTTCTGACAATTTAGGTTGCCAAGCGAGTGCTTGTTATACGTTGGTTGATACTACCTTGACTAATTGTACCATTAACATTACGGTCGATCCAACGACGGGTTTAACGGCGAATGCTACAGGAACGGCTCCTTATACTTATACGTGGAGTAATAGTGCAAATACGCAGTCAATTTTTCCGCTCGGAGCGGGAAGTTATTGTGTATCCATTGTGGACGCTACGGGGTGTGTTTCGGAAGCTTGTGCTTATTGGGCAGGTAATCCAGCAGATTCGTGTGATGTTATCATTTCTCAAGGAATATTAGGAGCACCTATTTCAAGTTTGAGTGCGACACCTTCGGGAACAGGACCTTATACTTATCAATGGTCTACGGGAGATACGTCTAGTATTATTCTTCCAACGCTAACTGGAACATATTGTGTAACGGTGACAAATGCAGATGGTTGTATCGCTTCAAATTGTACTTTCTGGACAAGTCCTACCCCAGATAGCTGCACTACTTACCTTCAGTATACTAATTTTGATTCTTTGTACAATCTTATTGCTATTCCAAATGGAGTTGCACCGTTTAGCTACCTGTGGAGTGATGGAAGCACAGGAGCAGGAATTTTAGTTGATACTTTATTAGCTGCAAACTATTGTGTAACGGTGACGGATGCTACAGGCTGTGTCGCAACGGCTTGTTATGACTTAAGTCAATTTTTTACGATTTATGGAGACGTGGTTTTTGCAAATATAGATAGTCTTAATACTCCAATTCTACAAGGGGAAGTTTACTTGATTCAGTATAATCCAGTTGACAATAGTTTAGTAGCAATTGATAGTGTATCCGTAACGGGTTTTCCTTTCGGCAATACGATGAGTTACAGCTTTAGTGGTTTAGCTCCGGGCGAATATCTCGTAAAAGCAGCATTGAACCCAGCGTCTAATGGCTACGATGACTATTTACCGACTTATCATTACAGTGAACTTTTTTGGAATGATGCAACTACGCTTAATATCCCTGGTTTAGGTGCTGGTTACCGCTCTATTTTTATGATTGAAGGTGATAATCCTGGCGGACCTGGTTTTATCGGTGGCTTTGTCAGCGAAGGTGCGAATTTAACTGGCGGTGCTGCTCCTAGAGGCGAAGGCGACCCAATTGCGAATGCTAATATTATTCTATTGGATGACAATGATCAGCCGGTGGCACACAGTAAGACGGATGCAGCTGGTAATTTCAGTTTTGAAAACTTAGCTTGGGGAACGTATAAAGTTTACATCGAAATTTTAGGGATGGAACCTAGCTTTGCTTGGGTAACAATTGGACCCGATGATGAGACGATAGACAATGTATCTTTTGTGGTAAGTAGTGATGGGGTAGAAGCGGTTGTGACTAGTATCTCGGAAGTCATTGCGACGGAAACGGTTCGCTTATTTCCTAATCCAATACAAACGGAAGCTTACCTTGAATTGGAAGGCAAAACGGCAACGGAAGGTCTACTGACCATTGTGAACTTGCAAGGTCAAACCGTAATGACGCAGGTCGTATCAATTGCAAAAGGACATCAATATCTAGGCTTCAACGCCGAAAAATTGACTCCAGGTATGTACTTTTTAAACTTACAGATTAACAAAGAAGTCATTTCTAAAAAAATGATTAAACAATAAACTTTAATAACTAAAAATAATAAAGCTAACGTAATTCGCGAAGTTCAGCATAAGTCTGAAGGTAGCGAGCTACAGAACTAAAACAACAAATACATATTAATTAAGGATGATCAAGACCTATTGTTGGGAAACCAAGGTAGGTCTTTTTTTTGTCAAGGATTGGAGAATTTTGAGACCTGTAGTTTGAGTAGTCATATTAAAAAAAAATTAGAAGCTACCCAACTTGAAGGGAGTAAACACCGTGTATATAGTTGAAGGACAAATTTTAAAAAATACTTCTTAAAATAGAAAGTGATGAAAAACTTATACTTAATATTCGGCTTTTTTTTGTTAGTAAATGTAGTGCAAGCGCATACGAACAACGATGCTGCTCTGAGTTGTGACGTTACTATCACCGCGGGGACATTGGTAGGGCTCACGGCAACGGCTACTGGAACTGCTCCATTTCAGTATTTATGGAACGGTGTAGTTACCAACGAGACCTTTTATCCCGTAACAGCAGGGGAATATTGTGTGAACGTAGTAGACGCTACGGGCTGCACAGCAGAAGCTTGTTTCGATTGGGCAGGTGCGCCGGTTGGTACTGCTTGTGCCATTGAACTCACGCAAACGTCTGATGTAAACTATTATAATAATGCTTCTTTAGAAATCATAGAAATTAGCAATCCCGTTGATACTATAGTTTCAAGGTACTGGGATAATGGTACGGTTGGCAAATATCAATTGGTGAACATCCCAGGCGAATATTGTGTAACGGTCATTTATGAATCTGGCTGTATAGCGAGTGATTGTTTTACTTGGGATCCTGCTTGCCAGGTCTCACTCGGATTGAGTATTCATAGTAAAATCGAAGCTAGTTCGAATGGGTATGGTATGGCAAGTTATCTCTGGAATACAAATGAGACGGATTATATGATTACTCCTGCGAATGCTGGCACTTACTGCGTAACGGTGACCTATGACAATGGCTGCGTTGCTACAGAATGTATAGATTGGTCTCCTGATTTTTTGGATGAATGTGAGGTATGGATTGAGGAGCTTTCTTACGGAAATAACAACACGCAATTAAGAGCACATTCGGATAATCCCAATTTTCAATGGAGCACAGGACCTTTTACTTACCTTTGGTCTACAGGAGAAACGACTCAAGCTATCCAACCAACGGCAGCAGGAAGCTATTGTGTAACGGTAATTGATACGGTTGGTTGTCAGGGGAATGTATGTTTTGATTGGGTACCTGACGCGGTTTGCTCTGCTACAATTCTACCAGTTGGGATAGACATGTTAGAAGCTCAACCTTCCGGTATTGCGCCGTATACTTATGCATGGGATGATGGAAGTACGACTCAAAGTGTCGTTGTTTACATGCCTACTGGCTTAATTAAATGCGTAGAAATTACGGATGCTACAGGATGTAAAGGAAATGCATGTTATGATGCCGCAAATCATTATTTTTCTGCCAATGGAAATATTGTATTGTTGGACGTAGATACGACGCAAACAGCTGATATAATGATTGATATTTTCTTGATAAAATACGATGTTGTACTGGGTACCTTGACCGCAGTTGATCAGCAGGTAGTATCGAAAACGAGTTGGGAAATCTTTTCTTCAGTTGATCCACAAGACGGATCTGTCAAATTTCCTTATACTTTTGAAAATTTAGATAATTGTGCTTATTTGATAAAAGCAGCGATGCGAGTGAATTCTAGCAATTATGCTAATTATATACCGACTTACTACGGTGATATTTTATTCTGGAATAACTCGCCGGGGGTGTCGTTCCCTCAAACGCTAGGATCCACCTACGACATTACAATGATTCAAGGCATAAACCCCGGTGGTCCGGGTTTTGTGGGTGGTTTTGTGAGTGAAGGTGCCAATTTAATGGGCGGTGCTACTCCTCGTGGAGAAGGAGATCCGATTGAAAATGCAGTGATTATGCTATTAGATGAAAACGGTCAAGCGGTCGCTTATACTTTTTCGGATGCGGATGGAAATTTCAGTTTTGGAGATTTACCTTGGGGAACGTACCAGTTGTACATCGAGGTTTTGGGGGTAGAACCTAACTCCGTGTGGGTGACAATCGGACCAGACGATGAAACGATTGATAATGTATCTTTTGTAGTGAATAGTAATAATATTGAAGTGGTCGTAACAAATATCGAGGAGCTAATTGAAACGGCAACGGTTCGTTTATTTCCCAATCCTACGCAGGCAGAACTCTATCTCGAATTGGTAGGAAAAACGGCAACGCAAGGCTATATTTCCATTAATAACTTACAGGGGCAAACGATTAGTACCCAAGTAGTAAATGTCGAACAAGGACATCAATACTTGCAGCTAGAAGTAGCAACCTTGACACCGGGAATGTATTTCTTAAATTTGGAGCTTAACGGTGAAGTTATTTCTAAAAAAATGATCAAGCAGTAAATAATAATACTGCTAAAACTTTTTGATTTATTTGAAATGATCCAGATCTGTTGATCGCATTAGCTATGCGATCACAGATCTATTTTAAAACAACTTCAATTCAAAAAGATCAATTCGCAAACATTTTTGGAGTTTTTAAATAACTTCTCTCTACAATATTTTAAAATAGATCTTAATACCAACGGCTAAAGCATTGTAATCCAGTACTTCCCTTTATTTCTCGTCACCGCAGCTATGGCTGCATAAATTCTGAATAGAATTTACCGCTTGCGGATGGGATGTAAAAGAGCTTTGTCCTG
>JBGCFY010000072.1:0-4187 GCA_045110315.1 Saprospiraceae bacterium | reverse complement strand
GAGCATTGGCGAGGCTTTTTAACGAAGTAGAAGCTTAAAAGGCTTTCAAGTTATTAGTTAATTTAATTTTGCGAACTACTTAATCGCCTTTAAGCCAAAATGTATGAAAGTATTTCTTTTAATGGTAATGATATTCTTTACCACATTATGTTACACTCAGACAAGTTATTATGTCGATCAACTTAATGGAAACGATGGTAATAACGGAACATCTTTATCCGCTGCATTTTCCTCTTTTGACGCCGCTACCGCAGTGGTAATTCCTGGAGATAGTATTTTAGTAGTTGGGCAATATACTAATGACAGTTATAAAAACTCCTTTACCTATACCAATGAGCACGACCCTCACTTATGGCACCAAGAAAATACCATTAGGATTAGTGGCTTAGATGGAAATGCGAGCAATTACATAACCATTCGACCCTACGATTCAAATACCATACTTAAAGGGGACGGTGGGAATATATTTAGAGTACAAAATTGCTCCTATTTACGGATTGAAGGATTTGAAATTCAAGGAGAAGTAGATAGCATTCCAATTGCAGTAGCAAATGCACTTCAATTCGTATATATTGATACGGCTGCAACGGTTGATATTTATGATCCTACTGCCGCAGAAATCAAGAAAAGGGATGAGGATTGCATCTCCAACTGTACGGCGGGACAGGTAGTCCTTGGTGAAAACTATACTACGCTAAACGCTAAGCATATTCGACGTCCTTCTTATATTGATACGAGAGGGATGTACCTGAGTAGTGTTCATCATATTTATATCGAAAATAATCATATTCATCATATGCCGGGTGGTGGTTTAAGGGTTTCTGATTGTGAAGATATTTTTATTAAAGAAAATGAAATAAATGATTGTAGTCGTAAATCGTATAGTGGCACGCACGCATTTGTCGTAACCAAAGCAACAAGCACTAGAACGACGAATGATTATCGAATTTATATCCAGCGAAATAAAATACATCATAATTACAATGAGCAATATTCCTGGGCACCTTCTAAAACCATTATTACGCCTCATATAGACGAAGGGAAAGGTATTTCTTTGCAACGAAACGAAACGAAATACGATACAGATGGAACCACAATTTTAGTAAACTGGGAACATGGAAGAATTTTGGTTGAAAATAACCTTTGCTATTTTAATGGATTCAGTGGTGTTCATAGTAATGATGGGAATAGAATCGATTTTATCAATAATACCTGTTATTTTAATTCATACACTAAATCTATTACAGAAGGGACTACGTCCAATAATGGTGGCAATATCGGTATTAGTGCTCAAGGAGGAACAGATATCAAAATCCTCAATAATATTTCAATAATTGATGCTGGTTTAAGTAAATCAGCGATATCTTCAAATGTTTCAGCGGCGAATGGTCTCGTCGTTGAAGATAACCTTATCTTCGGAACTTCCTTAGCGGGAGTTACTTCCATGATTAATGAGAATGCCAATGTTGCTAGTGTGCAAGTTCGAACCCAAAAAGTCGACCCCGAATTTGTCGATCCCGTCAATTTTGATTTTCGTTTAAAATCAAACTCACCAGCGCTAGACACAGCGAATGTCAATGCACCATCTGATGATTATCATGCTAATGTAAGAGATTCCAAACCAGACTTGGGTGCGATAGAGTATTTTCCTGCGCTTCCGATCGAGCTGCTAAGTTTTAATGTTTTATTAGCGGAAGAGAACAAGGTAAAAATTAAATGGATAACTTTAATGGAGACGAATACTGATTATTTTTTAGTTGAAAAATCAAATGATGGCATTCGTTGGGAGGTGCTAGCATCAGTAAAAGCTGCAGGGAATTCAGATCGCTCTCTCAGGTATTCAACCACTGATGATGCGCCAAGTGAAGGTCTTAATTATTATCGTCTGAAGCAGGTAGATTTTGATGGGACATTCTCCTATTCTAAAATTAAAGTCATTGAGGTTCACCTAGAAAAGTCTAATTTTTTGATTTACCCAAACCCTTGCTACGAACAAGTTTTTATTCGAGGAATTAAAGAAACTGAAAATGTATTAATATACGATGCATTGGGAAATGATTGCACAAATTTAATTTCTAAATCTGCTCGTGATTCAAAAACAATTTTGCTAAATTTGAAAAACTTAAATTCTGGCTTGTATTTTATCAGAAGAAAAAATACAAGCAACAACGCACAAAAAGGCAAGATTAATTTTGAGCCGATACTGCGGTTGCATTAACCGTTTTGTAAGCAAAATAGAAATTACGTGAAATTCAAGTTTAGAAAAAAAAAATACGGAAAGGAATTATTGATGGATTGTGAAAAAATGTCAGCTGTAAAAACTTTTACAAAAGACGCTACACCTTTTCTAGTAGATTTTCATGAGATACTTTTTGTAACCCAAGGGGAAGGCGTTTTTCGCTTGGATAATGAACGGATGAATTTTAGTGCAGGTACTGTTTTATTACTCCCGCCCAATAAATGGAGACAGTGGGAGACAATCAATGGAAAACTTGATGGATATTTCCTTATTTTTGAAGAAGATTTTATTTCAAGTTTTTTCAATGATCAACTTTTCTTATATCGTTTTCATTTTTTCTATAATAATTCAACACCTTCTTATCTCCATTTAGCAACCGATAAGTTATTAGATTTTTTTAAAAACCTCGAAAATATTAATCAAGAACTTCAAAGACTAAGTGCTGATAGTGAACATTTACTTAGAGCGACGCTCTACTTGCTACTCATCAATATCAATCGGCTGTATTCCAATCAATTTAATATCAATGGTCAATTTTTTGGTAGCAATTTAACTTTGCGCTTTAGGAAATTATTAGAAAAAGAAATTAGGATACATAATGATGTTTCCTTTTATGCGGACAAACTAAAAACGAGCAAATCGAACCTTAATAAAACGCTTAAAGAGAGTTTGGGAAAGAGTACCTCAACCTTAATTAAAGAGCGACTTCTTGTTGAGGCGAAAAGAGAATTGCTATTCAGTAAGTTGAGTATAGCTGAAATTGGCTATCAGTTAAACTTTTCAGAACCTTCGAACTTTAATCGTTTTTTTAAGAATGCAGTAGGCATCCCACCTAAAGAGTTTAGACAACTTCAATAACTCAAATTGATAAGTATTCAATCAAATTGATAATTTTTCAGAACAGGTATTTCGGAACTTTGTGTTATCGAATCATCTTAATGATTTGGTTTTTTAATTCAAGTACGATGATCAGTTAACGATTAAGTTAATGGAGATTGGTACGACTAAACAACATAAAAATCAAGTATCATGAAAAAGAATCTTTTGCTATTATTTTTTTTGATTTCGACTTCTTTTTACCTCACCTCGTGTGATAAAGAAGAAGAGAATCCCACACTGCTATGCTCAAAAGTTACCGTTTCGAATACCTTGCAAACAGCAGCGGATCCAAACTTAGGTGGTACAGGAGGCGTTGAGACGCCAATCGAAACAATCTTTGGATTGCCAGCTGGAGCGTTGACAATTACAGCAACGGTTGGTAATGGATTAGAATACAAAGATTATTTAGACGGGCTTTACGATATTAATTTATCGGAAAATCAAATCTCTTATAATTTGGTTGCTCCCGCTGATCACCCTGTATATTCTAATTTTTTTAGAACAATTGAATCAAATACTTTTGATCGCTATTATTTCAAATTTGATAGAAACCACAATATTAGTTCTGGGACTTCTAACAATCCCTCAGTTTCTTTTTCTGTAATTTCTGACTCAGAATTTTTAGTGCAAATTGGAGAAGGATTTGACTTTAATCCTGGCGTTTCTTTTATTATCAACTTCATTTAATTAACTCTATTTTATGAAATCATTTAACTCTCTTTTTAGAACAATTAAACAACTTCTTAGTTTAATCCTAATTTTTGTAACGATTACAAGTTGCAACGTAAATAAAAACAATAGATCTATGGATAGTCAAATAATTAGCGAACGAGATGCCACAAAACTGGTGAAACCTTTTTACGATTTTTTAGGAGGAGACAGTACGCCAGAGGATTTTACTTCAAGTTATCACAAAGATTGGAAATCTTATTATAGCAACACTGGCTCAAGAAATATGGAAGAGACCATTGGATTCGTCAGCGGTCCCTTGGCTCAAATGATACCCGATTTAAAATGGGAAATCAAAGAAGTATACCTTACAGCCAAAAATCAAATAATTGTTAGGGGA
>JBGCFY010000071.1:0-3220 GCA_045110315.1 Saprospiraceae bacterium | reverse complement strand
GCCGGTATTGGATAGTTATTGGTTAATGATTCATGTCGCTGTGATTGTGGCAAGTTACGGACCCTTTACATTGGGTTGGATTTTGGGAATAACGTCTTTATTATTGATGTTATTTACTACCAAAAAGAACAAAGCAAAGATGGATTTGAATATCAAAGAGATTACCATCATTACCGAGATGTCTCTCACTGTTGGTCTTGTGATGCTTACCATTGGTAACTTTTTAGGAGGGCAGTGGGCTAATGAGAGTTGGGGACGATATTGGGGTTGGGATCCAAAAGAAACCTGGGCTTTGATTAGTATAATGGTGTATGCATTCGTAATTCATACTCGACTTGTGCCAGGTTTACGAGGTAAATGGACCTTTAACTTTTTGGCTGTAATTGCCTTTGCGTCGATTATGATGACCTATTTTGGCGTGAATTTCTATCTAACAGGATTACATTCATACGCTAGTGGGGATGTTCCAATAACTCCAAAATTCGTGTACTATATTCTGGCTTTTGTAGGAGCATTGAGCGTACTATCGTTTGTACAATACAGAAAGCATTATATAAAAAAAGGATAAGCCTAAACTTATCCTTTTCGCCATAACATAAAACAATCAATAGTTGATTAGATTTGAGAATCTAATGCGGGGCAATTTCTCAATTTCAAAGGCTGATGTGTCGTTTAATTATAGATATAATCTGGTTGCGATTCTACCATTCTATAATCCTGCTGTATTTGTTCGCTAATCTCTAATTTTTCATAGAGGTCCTTAGTCATTTCTTCAATTTCGTTTTCCGTTGTTTTTAATTTGCGGGCAATTTTCGCATTCTCTTTGCCTTCGCTTATGTATTGTAATAATTTAATTTCTAATCCATCCAAATCGTAATGCATTATTAAATTTTCTAAGTACATGTCTTCTACAAATCTTTCTGTCTTAGCACGTGTTGCAATTGCTTCTTGACGTTTTAAGAAGATGCGCATTTCGGCTTGTCTATGACTATGCTCTTCCTTTAAAGCTTGCATACGATACATGATTGCGTACGTCATAATAAGCATTTCCGCAATTGCCGCTGCCTTGATATGCATGGTTTGAGTAGATAAGAAATCCACACCCATTGGCCCTAAAACAAAAAAGTCGAAAGAAAAGAGTAATGGGATAAAACTGGCGATCACAAAGAACTTAGCGTAATTCTTTTTACCAAATAAAAATACACCAGCTACAAAGTAGGTTCCTAGAACACTAAAGAATAATCCATTGGCTATTTGAGTCATTAAAACGCTATCTGTGATCCATGCAAATGTTAAAAATGTAGTTGCTACCACTAAAACAAGAATGGTTGCATATTTCAACTTAGGTGATTTTTCGTTTAAGGATAGGAATTTTGATACAAATAGCGCTCCGGTAATAGCCGTAATCATCAAAAAGATAGCCTGTGCATTTAAAACCCCATTGGTTAGGTCTAACCCAAGTAGTGAAAACAAACCATCACTATAAAAAAGTAGTGATGACATGGCAGCCAAAGCAAGCGAATAAAATAAAAATGTCTTTTCTTCAAACAGGAAAAAACAAACTAAATTCAAAAGTACAAGCATTAAGGCAAAACCATAATACATGCCTTGGCGAAATATTGTTTGACTGTCCAAAGTAGCTAAGTCTTGAACAGAAGTATCTGAAGTTGAATTTGATGAGCTACCGCCGTTTCCAATATTATTTGTGTAGGAATTTTCCTCAAATTGAGAATTTCTATCAAAATCTATAAATCCATTGTTGAAATAGAAACTGCCCTCAAAAGGCACCACATGAGGAGTAAAATTTCCAATGGCATTGTCGCCGTGAAATTCGGCGCCTAATTGTGCACGATGAATAGCGTTTTCAACACTTTTAGCACTAATACTCTTGGCTGTAATCTCTACAAAAAATGTCTTTTTCTTGGCAAAAGAAGTTGCGCAAATAGACAGAAATAGTAGTAATAATAATGACCTCATAGTAAGTAGGTTTAGTAAATTTGGGTGCTCCAATATAATAAAAAATTACACTTAAACTATTTTTTATGCACTTAATCGATAAAAAATACTATATTTTATTCAAAACCATAGATATGTGAATAAAAAAGCCACTCATTAAGAGTGGCTTACAATTGGCTGTCAGTACGTTTATCGTTCACCAACCATTTTTTCAGGTTTTACCCATTGATCAAATTCTTCTGCCGTTAGATAACCTAGGCGAATTGCTTCTTCTTTTAAGGTAGTTCCATTTTCATGAGCAGTATTTGCAATTTCCGCTGCCTTATAGTATCCAATTTTTGGATTTAGTGCTGTAACTAGCATTAACGAATTATTCAACATTTTTTTAATTACCTCATGGTTTGGTTCTATTCCCTGAGCACAATGCTCATCAAAAGATACACATGCATCACCAATTAATTGAGCCGACTGTAAGATGTTCGCGGCCATAACAGGCTTAAACACATTTAATTCGTAATGCCCTTGCATGCCTCCAACCGAAATGGCAACATCGTTACCCATTACCTGAGCACATACCATGGTTAATGCTTCGCATTGAGTAGGATTCACTTTTCCAGGCATAATCGAAGAACCTGGTTCGTTTGCAGGAATAGTGATCTCACCAATTCCGCTACGAGGTCCACTTGCAAGCATACGAACATCGTTTGCTATTTTATTTAGCGAGACAGCCAGTTGTTTCAGAGCTCCATGGGATTCTACAATGGCGTCATGAGCAGCCAACGCTTCAAATTTGTTATGTGCTGTAATAAATGGTAACCCAGTAAACTGTGCGATATATTCTGAAACTTTAACGGCATACCCTTTTGGAGTATTGATTCCTGTTCCTACAGCGGTTCCTCCTAAAGCCAATTCACTGAGGTGATTGAGTGTATTTTCGACTGCTTTAATGCCATGTTCCAATTGAGAAGCATATCCACTAAATTCTTGTCCTAAAGTTAGGGGAGTAGCATCCATTAAATGCGTACGTCCTATTTTAACACAATCATTGAACTCCTTTGATTTATCTACTAATGTACTGTGGAGTTGTCGTACACCGGGTAAAGTGACCTCCACGATTTTTTTATAGGCGGCAATATGCATTCCGGTGGGGAAGGTGTCATTTGAAGACTGAGATTTATTTACATCATCATTTGGAAGTAACGTTTTCTCGCCCTCACCAATGATGCCACCAGCCAATTGGTGTGCTCTATTCGCTACAACTTCG
>JBGCFY010000070.1:0-5442 GCA_045110315.1 Saprospiraceae bacterium | reverse complement strand
GCCATCGCTACGGGGAAAAAAATTAGCTGAAATATTGGAAATCAATGGCTTGCAAATAAATCATCTATCTATTTTAAAACAACTTCGAATAGTAGTTTTTACTATTCTATCTTTCCATAACTGTTTTGTAGTGAATTTGTTTTAGTTGGAAGTAAGTAAATCGTTTTTAATGTTTATCCATTGATCTTTGAAATCTTACGTTTCCTTACGCTGCCTAAAGATAAGAAATTACGATTTGGATCGTAGTTTTTGTTAAAAAAATTATACGAGAGGAATACTATTTTATACAAAAAAAATAAAATATACAAAAGCAGTATCGCTATTATTTTAAAACAACTTCGCTTCTACTCTTTTACCAGTTTTCTAGTTTCCTTGAAATTAGGTCCTGACACTTGCAGCAAGAAAAATCCTTTTGCTAATTCCTCAATTGGAATTCTCATTTCCGTATTTCCGATACTTAAATCTTTTTTAGTTTGAAATACGAGTTTACCATTAATTGTAAAAACTTCTATGACCACGCTTTGTGACGATTCTGTTTCCATTTTCAAATTGATAAAGTCTTTAGCAGGATTTGGGTTTACTTTCAAGATAAAAAGATCCGTTTCCGTCGGTGTCGCAATGGGTTGCGTTCGGTTGATCACACAGCCTACTTCCATCACAAACCTTTTCTTCACCCAGTAATTGTTCATTTCCCAAGTTCCTGCCCAGTCATTCATGACAGCGTAATCATTCTCATCACTGTTATTGTAGCTCAAATCCAAGGTTACGGGTACGCCATTTACCCATTCGCCAATACCTTCGTTAGTCACATCACTATAACCGATATACACTAATTCACTCGCTAATTTAGATTTTAAAAAGTCATTTTCTGCTTGATTTTCTAGCACAACTAAATGCCCCCCAAAACCTTCTGAAATCGTCTGTGCATCAGGCCAGCGAGATTTATCGTCCGACAGATAATAACCGTTTCCTTGGTATTCTCCTAACTTGGTGAAACCATCCAATTCATTTAAGCAAGTCCCCGTTCCTTCTGCTTCGATCGTAATCGTGAAGCTGCAGTTCTCTAAATTATTACAAGCATCCGTCACTTCGTAGCTGATATTATAAGTACCAATCTCAAAACTAGAGCCTGCGGGTAAGCCTTCCGTTTGGGTAAAGACTACCGCACTTCCGTTTGAACAAGTTGTGGTAGCTGTAGGCATCGTCCAATTTACAATTGCTGAACCCGTCGTCGTCGTTTGGTATATTTCTGTTGGACAATTGATCGCCAAAGAGCTTCCACCATTTGTACTACAATCTTGCTCTACGACGAAACGCTTCGCTACCCATTTATTATTCATTCCCCAAGTCCCCGCCCAATCATTCATGACAGCATAATCGTTTTCACTATTATTATTAAAACTTAAATCAAAAGTCACAGGATCACCGTTAGACCAAGTTCCTACACCTTCACTTCCTTCATCGGTGTAACCAATAAATACCATTTCACTATCGAGCAACTCTTTTAAGAAATCATTTTCCGCTTGACTATTGATACTCACTAAGTAAGTTCCTAAATCTTCGGCAATTACTTTTGCATCGGTCCATTGTGTTTTTTCGTCCGACATAAAATAAGTATGTCCTTCGTATTCCCCAAGTTTTGTAAAACCCGCCAAAACCGTTGGACAAGCACTAGTAGAATTGTCAACTACGGTAATGCTAAAACTACAAGTTTCTGTGTTTCCACAATCGTCCGTCACTTCGTAGCTAATCGTATACGTTCCAACGGCAAATGTGGAGCCTGTAGGCAAACCTTCCGTTTGATTAACAACAATATTATTTCCAGCGCAAGTTGTACTCGCCGTAACTGTATTCCACGTAGCGATGGCAGTACCGGTACTCGTAGAGAGTTCAATATCTGCCGGACAGTTTAGGCTGATGCTCGTTGGTGCGTTGCCCAAACAATTTCGTTCAAGCACAAACCGTTTGCTTACCCATTTATTACTCATATCCCAAGTGCCTGCCCAAAAATTCATCACGGCATAATCATTCTCGTCGGTGTTGTTGAAGCTCAAATCGATGGTTACACTTTCTCCATTCGCCCAAGCTCCCGTACCTTCTTGTGCTGCATCAGAAAATCCAATATATACCAATTCGTCTCCAAGTTTGGATTTCAGAAAATCATTCTCTGCTTGATCATTCATCGTTGCCAAATAAGCCCCAAGGTTTTGACCGATTACGCGCGCATTATCCCAACGTTCTTTATCGTCTGAAATATAGTAACTGTGACCATTGTACTCACCTAGTTTTGTAAAGCCACTAAAGTCATCACAGCCCGTCGTTACTGTAGTATTATTTACGGTAAGTGTAAAACTGCAGTTCTCCGTATTTTCACAATCATCGACTGCTTCGTAACTAATCGTGTAGGTTCCAGCAGTAAAGTTAGTACCAGAGTTTGCGCCCGATGTTTGGGTTAAATTAACGTTTTCTCCAAGCAGGCAGGTAGTGGTGCTAGTTGGAGCATTCCAGGTAACAACCGTACTATTTTGTCCCGCCGGTATCGTCACAGCTATATCGGTGGGACAGTTTAACGTTAGAATTGTCGCCACAGGAGAGCAAATATTTTCTACCGCTAATTTGCTGTCGCAATTAGTGGCGTTTTCGCGAATATCCGTAGTCGTTCCCGACAGCATTAAAGCATCACAAATACTCGTTACCGCACAGTCAAATAGCATTGGGTTTTCGTGGATCTCAATATCGTCTAAAGTTGATGCCGAGGATTGAATGGTATTCGGGTCAATATTCTGTAAGCCATTCAAACTTGTCAGCATTGCATTGCGCGAAATGTAAATTCCACCGCTGATACTCACTAGACTAGCTAGTTCATCCAAGCTCATCAGAACACTATTTTCCCAGAGTCCCAAAGAACCACCAAGACTTGTAATATTATTCAAACCCGTCAAGCTCGCTAATTTTTCATTGTTATAAATATTAAGCGTTCCGCCGATACTTGACAACAGTTGCAAACCATTCAAACTAAGCATATTCTCACTATTATTGACGGTGAGATTCCCACCTAAACTCGTTAAACTCGAAAGCCCTAACAGATTCGTTAATCCTTCTTCGTAACTAAAGCGCAAATCTCCACCGATACTTTCAAGGTTGGATAGACCATTGATATTTCCAATGCTACTATTTCCATCAAAGAATAAATCTCCACCAATACTTTCCAATTGTGCCAAGCCATCTAAATTGGTAATCGTTCCATTGCTCGCTTCATCAATCGTTACATTACCCGGAATATTTGTACAACCAGGATAGTTGATTGGGAAATCATCTATTTCGAGCTGAGTTGAAAAAGTAATTCCATCGCTTAAGCAAGTTGTTGAAGTTGAAGTTGTAATCGTCATTTTCGTAACAAAAATATCAAGCCCACCATTTTGGTTTTGATCGTAACTATCTGGCGTTATTGGAAAGTCGAAGCTTCTCGTTTGTCCCGCAACGTAAAGTGCCCCCGCAGCATCTAACCCAAGATTAAATGCTTTTTCGTCACCCGCACCGCCCATAAAACTACCGTAGAGTAAATCCGTTCCATTGGCACTCAACTTAGCTACAAAGACATCTTCGTTTCCATTGTAGCTGGCATCATCCGCATTGGTCGTAGTCGGAAAACTGGAACTCTCCGTATAGCCCGTCAGGTAAATGACTTGATCATCATCCAAAACTAAATCTGCCACTAAATCATTTGCATTTCCACCGAGGTAAGTAGAAAAAACCAAAGCACTTCCTAGCGAGTTTAGTTTGGAAACGAACCCTTCTAAATCTCCTCCAACTTTAATCCGACTATAAGCGTCCGTCGTCGTTGGAAAGTCAATACTTTGTGTATAACCATAAAGATAAGCGTTGCCAGCACCATCTATTTTAAGGCCGGTACTAACGTCATCTCCCGTTCCTCCGATAAAGGTAGAATATTGTAAAGCGGAACCCGCAGCGTTCAATTTTATAACAAAAGATTCTGAACTGCCATTATCATTTTCTGCAAAAGCACCTGTAGTAGTGGGAAAGCCTGTTCCATCGGTTGTATAACCAGTAATGTAGGCATTATTACCATTATCAATGGCAATACTCAAGCCAAGGTCATTACCGGAACCTCCGATTAAAGTTCCGTAAGATAAACTCGTACCGGTAGCATTCATTTTACTTACAAAAATATCTAAATTACCATTACTTGTTTCGTCGTAAGCACCAGCCGTTGTCGGAAAGTTGGAGCTATTGGTGTAACCCGTCAGATAAATTTGCCCTGTATTATCAAGCTGAATACCGTGACCGAATTCAAAACTATTCCCACCCAGTAAAGTCGAAAAAGCAAGTGCGGTTCCATCGGTATTTACTTTTAAAACAAAAACATCACGACCTCCATTTAAGGTCTGACTATACACGCCTGAAGTTGTTGGAAAATCAGCACTTTCGGTAGAACCAATTAGGTAAACAGCATTCGAATTATCTAGTGCTAAACCTTGACCAAATTCGTTTTGAGTACCACCAATAAAAGTCGTGTAAAGTAAGGTAGAACCCGTTGGATCTAGTTTGGTTAAAAGCACATCTTCCCCACCATCGTTAAAAGAAACATCATATGCGCCCATCGAAGTTGGGAAATCACTACTCTGCGTGTAACCCGTCAGGTAAATATTATTGTTGTCATCCAAAAGCATATCGTTAACAACTTCATCTGAGTTTCCACCAATAAAAGTTGACCATACCAAAGGATCAATAATTAAATCTTTGGTAGCATCGTAATTGCCCACCACAAAATGAATCCCCGCATCCGTCTGTGCAAATTCGCCTTCTACGCTTACTTTTTGTTGATTAACGATTTGATATAATTCCAACTGCTTTTGCTTCACTGCCCCAAAGCGCGTATCCAAAATCAATTCTCCTTTTGCATTAACATAATAATTTTCACAGCCGTTGATCTCAAATTTAATATCGGCAGGATTACCTCCTGGTTTAACAATGTAATCATAACGTAAATAACCTTGATCAAAGTAATACTTCAAATCAATTTGATTGAAAACATTCGCTAATTTAACTTCTTGATAAAGCGCTACTTGGCTCGTCCATTGACTAGGATCATTACCACGAATATAGTTGTAGTACGCTTCTTGTGTTCCCGTAGGTTCTAAGCTTGGAAGATTTGATTCCGATAGTTCAACAGCAATAACTTGCCCTTTTCGTTGCCATGTTTTTTCAGGTTTTAGCGCTGGAACTGCGGAGATATTATTGTTGTCCTGTCCGACTACTTTTTCATTTAAATAGAAATCGTAAACGACACCGTCCTTGGTAATCCATGCATCTAAACCGCCGATACTCATCTTATAAAAGACCTCACTCGGCCACTGACCCGCATTTTCGATAAAGTAAGATTTGTTAAGGGTAGGCAATGCCAACTGCTCATCGCTTGTG
>JBGCFY010000069.1:0-2586 GCA_045110315.1 Saprospiraceae bacterium | reverse complement strand
TAAACTACTTAAATTAAGGTAAAGTCAGTAATTAAGGAAGTATTAAACAAGTTTTTTAGGTGTTAATACTTGTGTAAAAAAAAAAAAAAAAAAAACCTAGGGTTTTTTCTATATTTTTTAATACTTACCCTTTATAATAATCAGCATCAACCATTACTCCCTGCTTTCCACTTTTCAATAAAGCATAATTAAAACCTGGGTGAATACAATAAGATCCGTATGCTCCTTCCTTATTAATCGCAATGTACCCTACTTGAATATCTTTGTACTGCTGCTTTTTAATAATCCGCATTACGGCTTCTTTGCAAGCTTCGGCGGGTGTTCTACCCTGTCTCATTAATTCTACTACTAAGAAAGAACCCAAGGTTTTCAAAACAGCTTCTCCCATTCCCGTCGCAGTTGCGCCACCTACTTCATTATCCACAAAAAGCCCCGCACCTAAAATTGGCGAATCGCCTACTCTACCGTGCATCTTATATGCTAGACCACTCGTCGTGCAAGCTCCAGAAATATCTCCATGCTGATCCATTGCGAGTAGACCAATCGTATCGTGATTTTCAACATTGATAATCGGTTTATATTCCGACTCCGTTTTCCACTGCTCCCAAGCGGCTTTAGCTCCTGGCGTCAAAAGGTTTTCTTTCTTAAATCCATTATCTAGGGCAAAACGCAAAGCCCCTTCTCCCGCTAAAATGACGTGCGGTGTTTCGTCCATCACCTTACGAGCTACTGAAATGGGATGCTTTATATGTTGCAAAAAACAAACTGCTCCTCCGTTGCCCTTTTCATCCATGATACAAGCGTCCAAAGTTACATTTCCATCGCGGTCGGGCAAGCCTCCATAACCAACCGAAGTTACTTTAGGGTCTGCCTCAACCAGTTTTACGCCTTGTTCTACTGCATCAATTGCTCGTCCTCCTTGGCTAATTACTTTCCAAGCAGCGGCGTTAGCCACCAAACCATGATTCCAAGTAGAAATAACGAGTGCTTTATCCACTCCTTTTGCAGGTAATGTTTTAGTTGCACAGTTTTCGCTACTCGCAGCAACCGTTGCGTTTACCCCTAGGAATCCTAAAGAAAGCGTTCCTGCAATCGAATCATTCAAAAATTTTCTTCTACTTGACATTATTATTGTATTTAGCTTGGGTTAGGAATTAAAGTTGGTTTAGAAGTTCATTATTTTCGCTTGTGGCTAATCCAAATCTCGTCTACAAAAATCCAAGATTTTCCACCAGCACCAATGTGCCATTCTGGGACGAGCCCTCTGTTCTTTGCTTTTACTTTTACGTATCTCGCTTTGCATTTTTTGTTTAGCGTAAAATTTTTCAAAATACCGCCATCTGCCCGTTCATCCAAATCATTTTTCACGGTACCAATACTACGAAATTTTTCTCTATCTTCCGAGATTAAATATTCTACGGTAAGCGGCATAAAAATCCAAGAATTTTGGTCTTGTAAACAGCCTAATTCCATTTTGTAAATAGGTTTCACTTTCCCCAAGTCTACAATCGCTTCTACATCTTTCCCTTCGTATCCTTGCCAAGTACCAACTCTAAAATCCTCCGCACCACGTTGAAAATCAATCAAAGCATTCTTACCGCCACCGTGATATTGTGGCGCATAATCGGTCAACAGTTCAATGCTGCGATCACTTGGAATTTTGAAAAATTCGGCGCTAATTATTTTTGATTGTCCTAGGTCTTCGTTTTGTGCAAAAAACTGAAGCGTGGTCGTTTCGCTCAATTCAATTGGCTCCGTGTAACGAGTAGACAAGACGGAAGGTTTTTTCCCGTCAAGGGTATAATAAATAGCCGCATCTTGAATGGCACACGCCAATTCAATGGTATCTTTTTTCATGAAAGTTTTTGCACCTTTGGCAACGAAAGGTAAAGGCATTATCAAATGCTCGTCAATACTAGAAACAGGACAATTTTCTTCTTCACTCGCCCAAGCTTTATTCGGTGTAGGTCCCATTTCAAATTCAAACACACCACCACTCAAGATATCTTCGTGCTTCAAAAAACTGTGCGCATACACTTGTCCATTGAGTTTCGTTGCTTGGATATAAATATTTTCCTTACTCAACTGGTTCGCTTTAAAAGTAAATTTCTTTCCATTTTCTAAATTGATCGTCGCTTCGGGAAACCAAGGCGTTCCTAAAACATAAGTATTATCGCCAGGCGTAACCGAATACATTCCCATGGCGCTCAAAATCAACCAAGAAGACATCTGCCCACAATCCTCATTGCCAGATAAACCATCAGGCTGATCCGTATACATTTCATCCATAATTTGCCGAACTCGCTGCTGCGTTTTCCAAGGTTTCCCCAAGTAATTGTACAAGTAAGCGATGTGGTGACTCGGCTCATTGCCGTGTGCATACTGACCAATCAAGCCCGTGATATCAACTTGATGTCTGCCCGTAGTTTCCATACTTGCGCTAAATAATTGATCCAATTTCTGCTCTAAGTTGTCCTTGCCGCCCATTAAGGTATAAAAGCCTTTGATATCTTGTGGCGCATAAAAACTGTATTGCCAAGAGTTGGCTTCCGTATAATGAAAATTAACTTCTGCCGGATTAAAATT
>JBGCFY010000068.1:0-2625 GCA_045110315.1 Saprospiraceae bacterium | reverse complement strand
TCAATTAAATTTATTTGCTTAACCCTGAAATCGTTATAGATCCTTCCATTCAAAATGCTTTGCAATGATTCTAACTTATGATGGTACTTTTTCAGGATTGCTTTCCGTCGTTTTTGAAGTATACCGACTGAAAATTACGGTAAGTAAGATCGTTCCCGAAGACGAATGGCAA
Source organism: Saprospiraceae bacterium (assembly GCA_045110315.1). GTDB lineage: Bacteria > Bacteroidota > Bacteroidia > Chitinophagales > Saprospiraceae > CALFBG01. The sequence goes on along the minus strand of JBGCFY010000068.1, from coordinate 2,453 downwards.
AGCAATTTTTTTGATCAAGCGACTTACGTCGAAACCAATTCTAGTTGGGCAAACCGAGTACAAAAAGGCATCGAAAAAAAGGCATCGAAAAAAATGGCCAATACCTTATACCAATGTTTCCTCTCCGAGCAAGCAGATATCTCTATGTTGCTTTTTAACTTTATTCAAAAATTATTCGATAGCCCAACTGACATTAGTGACAACTATGGTGATGATACCGTTTTGCGTATCCATCAAATCAAAAAAAAGATCGGTCGAGAAGTCCATCGTATGCACGCTTTTGTACGCTTTCAGCAAACGAAAGATGACATTTATTACGCTGTGATTGAGCCCGACTTTAATGTAATGCCTTTATTACCAAAACATTTTCTTGATCGCTACCCTGCTCAAAAATGGCTCCTCTACGATAGTAAACGGCGTTACGGCGTTTACTACGATATGCACAAAACAGAATTTATTACCTTCGAAGATGACGAGCGCTTACAGTATCGCCAGTTAAATGAAAGTGTCTTAGATCAGTCCGAACCCGAATATCAAATTCTTTGGAAAAGCTATTTTGACAGCGTTAATATTCCCGAACGACGAAATATGAAATTGCACCTGCAACACGTTCCCAAACGGTATTGGAAATATCTTTCTGAAAAACGCCAGCAATTTTAAATTACTTAATTTTTCTGTTCGCTGTTTACTTTTATTCATCCTCCCTTTTTATGAAATCTTTTCCTGCCCAATTATTTTTTTCTTTATTCATTTGAACAAATTTTAGGTTTAAGCTTTCTAGTAGCAAAGACAAAATATAGAAATACGGAAAGCTTACGAGCTGCTGAAAATGTGCAAGAAGTTAGTCTCCAAAATATGTTCAAGGCAAATGCAGATCAACGTTATGCCTTCGGAAAAGAAATTAAAGATTGCATCAAGAACTTTGGTGGAACACCCGATAAAGGTCAATCTATTGAAGGTCAAATTCATCAAGTATGGATGGATATCAGAGCTGCTTTTGCGAGCAAAGACGATATAGCAATTCTCAAAGAAATTAACCGCGGAGAAGAATACGCGCTAGAAGCATATGATAAAGCTTTAGAAAATTTAACTATTGGAACATTGGCTTACGACCGAATCGTAGCGCAAAGAAACCAAGTACGAACTATTCACAGCCGCACGCAAACCTTAGAAGGTGTACACAGTGCGTAATCACAAATCACGATTACTATTTATCGACTATATCAATATTTGGTTACAAGATAAACTCAGTACAACAAATAAATTACAATTAGCAAACTTTTATTAAAAAATAAAAGTTTGCTAATCAATCGCCTCTGTAGAAATTATTTCAACCATTTTCAAAACCCGTAGCACTATCTTCTTATCGTTATCTAACAGATAACCAGCCGAAGTAGTAGACTACATGATTACAAATTAACAATTAATGACATCATCAAAAAACATTTACTTACTCTCCCTATTGTGTTTCTCTATGTATTTAACGAGTTGCGATATTGATCAAACTCAAGAAGCAAAACTTCCTGAAGTAGAAGTAGAAGCGGGGCAATTACCAAGTTATGATGTAGACTGGGCCGACATTGACGTTGGAACGACTACGCGTACCGTTACCGTTCCTAAAGTGCGAGTGGTGATGGAAGAAGAAGAAATTACCGTACCGTATATTGACGTTGATATGCCAAACTCAGGAGAGAAAGAAGAACTTACTTTAGTAGCAGAAGCGGAAGTTGATGGAGAATCTCACAATATTGAAATTCAAGAAGTTATTGCAACCGGTAAAAAGCTGATTGTCATTTCTGAATTGAAGGCTACTGGACAAGACCTACAAGACGAACGCATGAGAGTTTCTGATCGCTTGATCTTAAACGCTCCTGACTTAGACGTAAAACATTACATTATTGGCGAACGTCCAAAGGCTAGTTTCAACCAGCAATATGCTTATGTAAGCACTCGGAGTTCGATCGATAAGAAGATCAACAAAGGAAAAACAATCTACAAGAAATAATTACCCGTCCTTTTCGAAGGAAGCTTATTAACCAATTTTATTTAAAAACTTAAAATCAATCATCATGGTACGTTACGCAGTTATCTTTTTTATTATCGCAATTGTTGCAGGAGCTTTAGGATTTGGAGGAATTGCAGGAGCAGCAGCAGGAATCGCAAAGATCGTATTTTATATTTTCATCGTTTTATTACTAGTATCATTAGTACAAAAGATGTTGTCAAAAGCATAAAAACCGACGGCTACGCTATCCAACTTAGCTAGTAAAAACTTTAAGTATTATTAGCTAGTCTATATATATAAATTCTCATAAGTACTAAGACAAAATTAATTTGCCATTAAATTGTGTTAGATTTTGATCAGTATTGAGGCACGAAAACCGCCCTAAGCCTTTGCTTAGGAAGGCTTTGAGTAACGAAAAGACTGGTCAAAAGATGATGCAAGTTAATAA
>JBGCFY010000067.1:0-17522 GCA_045110315.1 Saprospiraceae bacterium | reverse complement strand
ATTCCCCCATTTTGAACTATTTTCAAAAGCAAAACTAACGTTACTCAATCCTGCGTAAGCTGATAAATCTACTACTTCCGTTTTCCATTGATTTGGATTTGGCGTCCAAGGCACTGTTGTATTAGGAGATGTAGCTAATTCGGGACCGCCTTGGATAAAAATAATATCATCAAAGGAGGCACCACAATTGGTAGAAACCAACACTTTCAGCGTATCATCAAATTGTCCAGAAGAGTTGTAGCGCGCATAAGCAACATCAAAACTCAACGGTGTGCCCGGAGCTACGCCCGAAAAGTCGTACGCAGGTGTCACTATTCGGTCTTGTGTTCCTCCCGGATTAGAACCATTATTCCCTGAGAAGTTATTAAACATGGTACAGGAATTCCCCACCCCATAAGCTGACGCTCCCGTAAATAATTCCCAAGCAAAAGCATCTCCATCAGGATTAATCAAATATAATCCACTCACAGTAGGATCGAATAAAGGCGACTCAAAGTCTTCAATCAAAGGTAATGCCTGTGGCATCACGGAGGTACTCATTACTGTTGATTGATCGTTAGAAGGATCTTCGTCAATCGCTCCGTTTGGATTTGAGGTAAAACAAGTGAAAGTATAATTTCCAGCAGGCGGCAAGAAAGGCGCTAAACTTACCGTTACGTATCCTAGAGGCGCGATATTATCTACGTAATTTAAAATCACGGGTCCTCCACCATTGACTTGATAAGTAATCGTAACTGTTGTTAAATTATTACTCCCGTAGTTTGTCAAAGTAACTACTGGCGTTACTAAATCCGAACCGCTGCTACAAGTAAAAGCCCCCGGAGTTGTAATGCCACTAATTCCGGCATCGTTCAATAAACTCGTATTGGTACAAACTGCGGCAGAATTATTTGCTAAAGGTAGACGACTTCCAAAGCCAAATTGTCCAGCGGTGCCATTTAAAACGGCACGCATTACACTGATCTGATTATTGGTAAAAGAAGTATAACAGTCATCATCATTTACGTAGTCCATATAGTTAACGTACATATGAGCATTACCACAACTCGTTGGTCCCGCAGGAAAATTATTGAGGCTACAGTTTAATCCAGGAACATAATTAGAGGTTCCTGCATCAATATTTGGTGTATCTGCAATATTATCATCTGCACCGCAACTATTACCATTAAAAGTATGTCGAAGTCCAAGGTAATGTCCGGTTTCATGCGTTAACGTTTTATCGCCAGACTGCCCAAAACCAGGACCACCAAACCAACGCCAATCGACAACCGAGCCATCAACATTTCCACCAATTGTTCCGTTATTAGGATAGTAAGCATAACCTGTGACACCACCGTTGGCACCCGTTCCAGGAATAGCAACGGTCCAAATATTATAGTATAGGTTTGAGTTCCAAGTTGTCTGTGGTTTAATTACATTTTCGATATTAGAGTTATTCGAATTGGTTCCCGTTACCTGAATATTATCTCGAGTAATTCCATTCGATGGATTTCCCGCAGGATCGACGGAGGCAAGACAAAATTGAATTTCAGGGTTTCCTGCTGCGCCAGCCCATTGTGGTGGCGTATTATTGAAGTTCGCATTCATCGCTAAGAAATCTTCGTTGAGAACATCGATTTGTGCCTGAATTCTAGCTTCGGAAATATTCGATCCTGATCCAACAGCTTCTCCACTGTGAATGACGTGTACAACAACTGGAATGTTAATGATCGGAGGTAACAAAGAAGAGCGAGAAGGATCTTCTTTAATTTCAGAAAGCGTACGAATGCCTTGTTCCCAGAAACGCTCCATTTCTTTTCGAAATTCAGGATGTTCCTTTGCGTAAGCCTCGACGATGGCTTCCGTTCCACACGAGCGATGATCGTGCATTCTTTCTTGTTTAAAAACTTGTTTAAGTGCTTCGTTGGAAGTAGGGTTATTTTGTGCTTGAATCTGATTGAGCGGAAAAATTTGGCAAAGAATACTCAATCCTGCTAAATAGCATAGATAGCTTAGTCTCATAAATTGGGTTTTAGTAGTCTACTGTTGGGTGTTTTTAAAAATGGCACTAGTTATTGGTATTTGGCGATCAAGAAATATATATCCTCTTTCTATTGAAGAGGCTGATTCTTATTACGGTCTTACAAGTATCAATACAAATTGAAATTTACATTGATAGCTATTCCGAATTTAACACTTATAGTTGTTAACAAGAAATTTTGACCAAAGATTTGAAGATCATGGCAATTAATTGACAGAAATAACCCGAATACGAGTTGTTGTATCGTATAGCGCTATACTTTTCACCTTGGTGGTCAAGCATTTATAAAGTACTTGCACTAGGTTTTTGATCATGGAGATTTGAAGAAAGAGAGGGAATATTAGCTTGATTTTTTATTAATTAACGACAAAAAAGACTATAAAGGAGCCATTCAAGATTACTGATTTTCAAGGATAAAACTCGCCCACTCACTGACGGTATTTTTTCCCTTTTTAGAAAAATCGCTCAATGCTTCTTCGCTTAAGCCAAACGCTTTTTGCAGCTTGCTAGAAAGTGGTTTCACTCCTCCTTTTTCCGTTAAATGGTCTTGTTGCCCCTGCTTTGTTTTTGGATTACGCAAGCCATTCGTTTCTTGAAAAAGAGCATTAACTTTTCGATATGTTGCATTTGCTGTTTGTAGAACGGCAAACCAGTCTTGTGTATTTTTGAGCTGCTCATCGAATTTATACGTATCCTTTATTTTTTTATAGAACTTTACCTCATCGGTAGATAAGCCTAAACGACGCCAATCACTGGGAAGCTTTTCGGATGCTGTTTTGGAGGAGGTTTGGGCAAATTCTTGGGCTAAATTCGCGAGTACTTGATCAATTGCTTGCTCGCGTTTGTCAGGATAAGATTTTTTAGGACTTTGATAGGAAGCCGTGGATTTAGGTTTATCTACAAACTCGACTTCTTCTGTTTTTTCAAAAATGCTTACGCCATTATTAGGATAAACAACGTACAATATACTGCCTAAGCCTACTACGAGGAGGAGCATTTCAATAGGACTAATCAGGCGACGTTTTTCTTCTTTCATGATGAGTTGCTAGCTACTGCTTAGAAATCCATTTTCAAACGTAAATTGATTCGACGAGAAGTCAAGAAATTAGGAATTGCGTACTGGGTATTATAAATCGTTTTGACCCAAGTATTCGAAGCTACGTTAGAAACTTTCATCAGATTGAAAACCTCCAAACTAACCCAAGTTCTTCTACAAAATCGCAATGGGTGTGTCGCCCGACGTTTTGACCGTGCACGATCAAAAAGCATCACAGAAAAGCCAATATCTACCCGATGATAAGAAGGAAAACGGTAGGTATTTCGATAGACTTTATTGTTTTCTGGAAAGCCATATGGTAATCCCGTACCGACCGTAAGATTAAGGTGCATTTTGAAATTTTCGTTCTTCGGTAGATAATCTTGGAAGAACATCGACAAGGTCATAAATTGATCCGTCGGTCGAGAAACGTTATCAACTTCCTGCCCTTCTGCCTGTCCTTTTTCCCGTTCTAGGTGCTGTACATCCGTAAGATTTTCTCGCGCACGTAAAAAGGAAAGGTTAATCCAAGATTCTGCACCGGGCACAAATTCTCCGTTCACCCTTATATCTAATCCGGCAACGTAACCAGTCGCATCATTTGCACCAGAATAACGAATCCGGACATTTTCAATATCGTAAGAAATGAGGTCCCACAGTTTTTTATAGTAAGCCTCAGCGATAAATCGAAATTTCTTTTTACTGCGTTTTCCTAGATTGAAATCGTAGGTAAGTCCGCCGACAATGTGCAAGGATTTTTGGGATTGGACATTTCGGTCTACGACTCCTTTAATATCTCTCAGCTCTCGATAAAAAGGAGATTGATAATAAAGTCCCGCCGCTAATCGGTAAGAAATATCGCGTTTGGTATTAAGCGGCTTATATAATAATTGTACTCGCGGAGAGACAATTAATTCCTGATTCAAATCCCAATAAGAAGCACGTACACCCGCAGAGATTTTCAATTCTCGCAAACTATCAATTCTTGAGGTGTAAGTATCTTGTACATACGCACTGAAGCGATTGGAGTTTAAATTATTCTTTGTTTTTAATACTTCTCGCAATAAAACATTCGTAGGATCATAAGGTAAAGAGTAGCCCGCAGAATCCAAGCGTTCCCACTCATTCAATTCGTCATTAATAATTTCTTGTTGGTATTTTACACTCCATTGAAAAAAGTGACTACTTGTTTCATCCCAACTATCATGGTCTTTTTGCAATTCAAAACCTCCTTTGTGCTCTACATTTGTTACCGTAGATTGCAAAGAGTTTCGGACAAATTCTTGCTGCGTTCCCGTTCCTAAAACCGAAACTACTTCTCCAAAACCATCACTTCCCAAATCAGATTCAATTTGCCCCAAGCGGTAAAAACCAATAATATCAAACCGTTCATTTTCATCACTTTGAAAACGCGACGCTAGAAATTTTAAAAAATAAGGATTTCGATCTCGATCGGGTAAATAAGTGAAGGAAACTCCGCCCATCGAAGTTGTAAAATCATCGACTTCTTGACCTTCAAAAACGGTAAAAAGTTCTAAGGCAAAATCAATCAATCCAACGGCCGTCGTCCGAGAAGCCGGAATAAACTGATATTCACTACGGTTGTAATTCCCGATCAGTCCAACTTGCCAATCTCGATTAATGTCGTACGTAAGGTAAGCTTGTACGTCCGTAAAGTTCGGAGTATATTCTCCTTCTAAATCTAGACTTCCAAGTAAGTATCTCGTTGTTTTGTACCGCGCACCGACCAAGTAACGCAACTTGCGATAACCCGACGAATCCACTTTAAAACTACCTTCAATATGTGCAGAACCACCTAAAAAACTCATGCCCACGGAAGCACGTATCGAATCGGGTCTTTTGTATTTAATATCAAGTACTGAGGATAATTTGTCTCCGTAGCGCGCTTCAAAACCACCGGAAGAAAAAGAAAGATCCCGAATCAAATCAATATTTGGAAAGGTCAATCCTTCTTGTTGTCCCGCTCGAATAAGTTGTGGTCGATAAATTTCAAAATCGTTGACGTAGACGAGGTTTTCGTCGTAATTTCCGCCCCGTACGTTGTATTGAGAACTAAGCTCTCCTCCCGTTCCGCCGCTCACTCCGAGTGCAATATGCGGTAGGACACTTTCGAAGTTTCCCGTCGTGGAGGGCAATAGTTTAAGTTCTACCACATCTTCCCGTATCATGCCACCATCATCCAACCTGCTACTTCTTACGATTGCTTCGACTTCCGATTCTATGGATGCCATTTCTACGTTGACGACGGGATTGGAACCTGCCCGAGGACGATTGACGAGTGCTAAGACCTCTTTATAACCTGTTCGGATAAACCGTAGGTTTGTTCTTTTGGCAATGGGTACTTTGATAGAGAATTTCCCATTAATATCCGTTTCTTCGGCGATCGTAGTACCAAAGATATTTACGGTAACAAATTCAACGGGTGATTTATTGACCAAATCTGTAACGGTTCCCGTAACGGTAACGGTTTGCGCGGTTTGTGCAAGCAGTGCGCAAGTTGATAAAACGAAGATAAAACAGAGGGTAATACGTTGCATCATAGGTCTTTTAGTTCAAATTATTGGCAAATAACTCTAAGCAGTTCCACCACGCTAGTATCTTTCACGAAGGGAAATTACTACAGGAAAACGCCCCTTAGACGTAGAAAGTATCCTTTCCAATGCTTTTCATACGGGAAATTGCCTCTTTAGGATTCGTTGCTTTGTAAATACTACTCCCTGCCACCAAAACATTTGCACCCGCTTGCAAGAGCGATTCTGCATTTTGGAGTCCTACGCCACCGTCGATTTCAATCATTGTGGTAGCGTTGCGGGTGTCAATCAACTCGCGCAATTTGCGGATTTTAGGAATGGTTTGGTAAATAAATTTTTGTCCACCGAAGCCAGGATTGACGGACATGAGACAAACGAGATCAATATCTTCAATTAGGTCTTCTAATAAATGTACTGGTGTGTGTGGATTTAATGCTACGCCAGCTTTGGCACCCGTTGCCTTAATTTGTTGGATCGTACGATGTAAATGAGGACAAGCTTCGTAGTGTACGGTAATAACATCCGCTCCTGCTTCTCGAAATTGCTCGATGTATTTTTCTGGTTCCACGATCATTAAATGCACATCTAATGGTTTCGTTGCCATTTTTTTTATGGCTTTGATGATGAACATTCCGAAGCTAATATTGGGTACAAATCGACCATCCATCACATCTAGGTGAAACCAGTCGGCTTGAGTTTGATTGACTAATTCGATTTCAGCTTGCAATTTGGTAAAATCTGCGGCGAGTACCGAAGGAGCGATAAGATGTTTCATGATAGTATTTATTCTTTTTGGTGAAAGTCGTTTGATTTGCCACAAAGGTAAATAAGTGCTTGGACTTTAGCTATTTTTCCTAGTTTAAGTTTGCCGTTCAAATAAGGCGCTCGCCCTGCTCCTAAAAAAGCCAAACAACTTCCGGTCACGGTAGCTCCTAGAGTTATTAACTTGCATCAGTTTTTCAAACCAATTATTCCTTATTCAAAAACGTTTAGTCAGCCATACCATTTTAGCAAACTTCTCAAGGCTGAAATTATTTAAAAACTCTAAAAGCTTTGAGAATGACTCAATGAAGTTGTTTAATAATGGGGCTTGCAAATAAATCATCTATCTATTTTAAAATAACTTCAATAACTTCATTCTATAAAAAAAGTCGGACACAAATTAATGCGTCCGACCCTATATTTTTTTTTAACTCTGCCTCCTTATCCAGCTGTCGCTGCTACGGGAGTCAACGCATATACAATTCCACTTACGACACTGATTGCCAAAACCCAATATACCGTTCCCATTAAAATCCAGCCCAAGCTTTTTTTCTCAAAAAGACCTTTACTAACCAATACGGGTGCTACATACATAATGGCGGGCATGAACCCATGATACATTCCATGTACAAATTGACTCATTCCCTCTTCCGTGTGTCCTGCATACCTAGACGATGCCCAAGCAATTACACAAGCCATTAAAAGTCCACCGATTATTGCCATCGGGTCGAAGCTATTTAGCTCATCTTCACTCAGCCCCGCGCCTTTACGCCAAGCTTCTCCAAATGTCTTTGGATGAAACCAAATCATTCCTAAAACCATAACTGAAATTGCTCCTGCAATAATTGCTACATAATTCATAATTTGTAATGTTTTGATATTGAAGTAATGCAAACTTTTCTGTGGAAAAGTATAGGGGACTCCAATGGTAAAAAAAATTAATAAGGTTATACGACACTAATTTAATTTTTTTATTGGTCTAATCACAAATAGAAGCAAAATAATTAGGCGAACTGCCTTGATTGTAAAATCCCAGCTCAGGTCATAAACGTTTCATTACTTCGTTTTACAGATAATAGCAACGGCGATTAAATTTCCAACAAGAAAGCCATTTCCTCACACGTTTTACTAGGTATAAATTCCAAAATTTCATAGTCCGCTAAATCGTGTTGCTCAAAAGGATCTTGGGCGAGTAAGCCCAATAATGTCTCTTTATTGGTCAATTTGGTTAAAATAATGCCTCCATTCCTAGGATTCTTTCTTCCCGAGGCCAAGAAATTTCCTGCCGCATATTGCCGATCCAAATAAGCTACGTGTGCCGCGAGGTGTTGATCTACTTGGTCTAGCGATACTTTATAGGTGAGATTGACGATGAACATAGATCATATATATGTGTGATTGAAAAAATGTGTGGAAAGAAATAGGAATACTGAGGTCGAAGTAGAAAAATTGCGGTAGTTAGTCCTTAATTTTACGGTTTATTCCTACCACTTCGTGCCACGCGGCTTGTGGTCGATTCGCAGGATAGCCATTTTTTGCCCGATACGCTTTTCTCTCCGCGGTAAAGTCCCACCAATTTTTTGTGTAATCCGCGTGATTGGCGAAATGGACGACTAGTCGAAATTGATCCTCTACGCAGGAATCAATCCAATAGCCTTTTTTCAGTTCGTAGGCTTCGACGAGCTTAGCACCGTCTTGCGCTTGTAGTTCCTCCAAAGAATGATACCCCAAAAAAAGTAAATCTTCCGCAAATTTAATTCCAATGGAAGGCACCATTTGAAATTCCGCTAAGGCTTTAATCTCCTGCGCGCGAGAAAGCGGAACAGCGAGTATCGTTTCGATTTCATCAACAGCAAAGTCGACCAGCTCCTTTATCTTGACCTTATTGCGACGCAGCTTTTTTCTTTCTTCGTCGGAGAGCTTGAGTTTAATGTTCGCTTTTTTTGTCATTTTAATAAATTCATCTAGCGCAATTATTTCAAAGAAAACGGCTACTCTACTCTACGTGCGCAATCTGCGCTTCCTCTAGTAATGGTAAGCGCTTATACTTCAAAACTAACTGTACGACCGCTAATACATCTTTCTCACAATAAGCAGCAATCCGAGGCAATGCTTTTTCTTCCCAGTAAGTTTTGCCCACTTGGCTACCATCAATATCATCTTTTGGGGAAGGAATTCCGAAAAGTGCCGTTAGCAAGTTGAGAGAAGTATAACTTTTATAATCTCCAAACTTCCACAATTCCATCGTATCTAAAAAATACTTCGTTTCCCAAGGCTTCTTACCACTAATATCGAGAATCTTGGGTAAAACCAGTTGATTCACCACCATCCGGCGACAGATATATGGCATATCAAACTCTCGAATATTATGCCCACAGAAATGATGCTTCATGGGATTATTGTAGAATTGCTCCACTAACCTAGCAAAATCCGTTAGTAAAATTGCTTCGTCATCATTGGCAAAAGACTTCAACCGAACCGATAGACCTTGATTCGCATCCCGCACTACGATACCAACTGAGATACATACAATTTTACCAAACTCTGCGAAGATGCCTGCTCGCTCGGTATAAAGTAATGATCCTTGCTCCGCTTCCACTTCCTCATCGTAGTTTCTCAAGATAGATTTACACTTTTTTAGCCATAAAGTTTTGAAGCGATCCTCTAGCTCTTCGTAAGTCCCTTGTCCGGAAACCGTTTCAATATCGAGGAAAAGAACGTTCGTAATATCTAATTTTTCTAGCATAGTGGTTTATTTAGAAATACAATTGTTTTGATTCTTAGTCAAAAGCGAAGCCGTAAGTTACAAAAAGAGTGTATTTAATGAAACTTTTTTGATTATTTTTAATAACTTTTTTGATTACAAAATGAGTTTTATATACATTTTGCCGATTTTCTTATAGCTACATACCCGTTTATTATACCTATAAGTCAACATATATAAGATAAAGCCCGTTAGATATACTAAATTTGCAATGTTACTTTTGGTAAAAAAAACCAAGGTATCGAAAATTTTAAAAATCAATATTAAACAACGTAATAACCGTTCCGATCTAATCGTTTAACACGAGCTTTGAAAGGAACTAAATTGTAAACTTAAAATACTTATATTATGACCATGTCAAAAGATTCGAAACAGAGTTTAATTACTATTGCTGCTATTGCAATCGTCGTATTATTAGGCATCAACGCTTACCTTGTTTACAACAAGATTCAACAAGATAAATTAATCACACAAAAATCAGAAGAGATTAGTGATATTAATCAATTGAAAGATGAGTTGGAGAAGCAATACGATGAAGCAGTCACAGAATTGGATCAGATGAAAAGTGACAACGAAGAAGCTAATACCTTAATTGAAGAACAAAAAGCTGCTTTGACCGAACAAAAAAATAAGATTAGCAAGATGATCCGTCAAGGAAAGTCTACTAAAGCGGACTTTGCAAAGGCAAAAGAACAAATTGCCCTTTTGCGTTCTCAGTTGGATGGCTACATTGTAGATGTACAAAAATTGACGGAAGAAAAAGAAATGTTGACACAGCAAACCGTACAGTTAACGGAAGAAAAAACAGCTTTAATCGACGAAGTAGAAAAGGAAAGAACAATGAACCAAGACTTAGTTACAGCAAGAGCTGCCTTAGTCAGTGAAAAAGAAGAATTGGAAATTGATCGAGAAGCCTTACAGAAAAAAGTAAATATTGGATCTGTTGTTAAAACGCAAAACCTAACCGTACAAGGATACAAGGTTAGAAAAAGTGGAAAATTATCAAAACGTTCTAAAGCTAGAAACATTGATCGTTTAAACATCTGCTTCGATGCTACCGATAATATCGTAACGGAAGGTGGTACAGAAACTTTCCACGTGCGTATGGTTGATCCTTTAGGAGAAACTTTAGCGATCGAAAACTTGGGTTCTGGAGTAATTACCAATGCAAAAACGGGAGAGCAAGTGCGTTTCTCGCAAGCAAAAGAAGTGGAATACAGCAACCAAAGTACGCAAGTTTGCTTAGATTGGGAGCCTAATATTCCTTTCAAAAAAGGAGAATACCAAGTAGAAGTTTTCAACAAAGGCTACTTAGCTGGAACGGGTAATTTCAAATTGAAATAAAACTGGTTAAAATTGATCCGCCCGCGTAAAGCGAGTAAAAATCCACGCTGAAAATTATTTTCAGCGTGGATTTTTTATTTTTGTGCAATACCTTTTACCTTCAATAAACATTTTCAAGCAGGTTTTGAGAAGATTTTAAAAGAATAGAGAACAACTACGCGACTCTGTTTGTTAAGAAACTATAATCAAGCGAACTCGCTTGATGCTTAAAGTAACGTTGTTTAAAAATTATTCCATGGCACCAATACCAGTAAGTGCTCACAAAATCGAAGACGGGTCGTCTCTACTTATGAAGAAAGAAGAAGCTAAAAAAGTAAAAGAAGGTTTTCAAAATCCAATCGATAAGGATAAAATAGCAGAAAATCCTCACTTGCTTCCTTATGCGCATACCGTAGGAGGAGCCGTCATTAAGCCCGAAGATAAAGGAAGAATCAAAGGACTTGCGGTATCTGCGATGTATGAACAAACGGATCAACAGATTGGTCAAATTCGTGAGCAAATGGAGCTACTGGCTCAACAAGCCAAAGCGATTCAAGATCGGATTCACGTTTCAGAAGCAATCTACCTGGCCGAAATGAATTTCAAACCATTGATCAGTCATCAATATCATCTATACAAGAAATCAGATGAAAAGCACGTTCTATCTATGATTGGTCCCAAAGAATGGGGAAAAAATCCTCCCTATGAGTTTGTAGCAAGCGTAAAGTTGCTCGCCGATCATACTTGGGATATTACTTCGCAACCTTAGAAGTTGTTTTTTAATTTTACAGATAAAGCATTGATCATCAAATGTTTCATCTCTTAAAGCACTTCGTAGCCTTACTTTAAAATGCAAATAAGCTATTTATTTTATTTAGTACTTTTTCCTTTACTTTTTATCGCTCCCTCTAAAGTGGAGTGGAATGTTCCGATGGAACATGATTTTGGAGACATTGCCCGCCGTACCCCCGTTGTACATGATTTTAGTTTCAAAAATGTCAGTGGAGAAGATTTAATTATTGATAATGTACGGACAAGTTGTGGCTGTACGGCGCCCGATTGGGATCTCGCACCAATTCCTGCGGATAGCATTGGACACATTAGAATAGAATTTGACGCTAGAGATGCTGGATACTTCCGAAAGAAGATTAAAGTCTATTTTGATGGTCAACGCAAAGCAGAAAAATTATACATCGAGGGTTTTGTCGAGGATTGAGTGTTCTTCGTTCAATCTTTTACTCTTCCCCTTCTTCTTCCGTTAAAATCGGTGCTGGATAATAATTCTTTTCGTTCTTTTCGATCACGGTCTTTAACGCTTCGATATTTTTGACTTCTTGTGCTTGAAAAGAACCGCCGAAAATTTCCATCAGGGCAAAAATAGAACGCATCGCCACTCCTTTTCCACTTACCTTGGAATCTGTTTTGATCGTCGTTTTTCCATTAGCTTCCGCAAAAGAAGTCGTTTGATCAAAAAGCATCATGTCGCTATCAAAATTAAGCGTAATGTGATCATAGTCCTTTTTACCAACCACGGTTTCTGTCATTTCAAAGTCGGGTTGTCCATCTCCGGGATTAACAACGACTTTATATTTGCTGCCTACTTCGCCCTGCTTGCCACTAATTAAATCAATACTTTTAAATCCTTCCAACCACTCTTTGTAATTAGCATCATCTTGTTGCACCGCCCACGCTTCCTTCAATGGTTTATCAACTGTGATTTCATGTCCATAATGAATTGTGGGTTTGATAAAACCAATAATAACAAAAAGAAAGAGGAGTATTCCAATCAAAAAAAGAAGATATTTAAGAATTTTCATCGTTGGTGGTTTTAAAAAATTAGAGCAGATTTAGTAGACGGATAGACTGTAAATATCTATGCAAAATTATTCATTAATCCATTTTTGCCAAGTTCGACAAGTCGACGATCTTTTTATTGGATTTAAGTTTTTGGTCATTTTTTTGAAGAACTCTTTCTAATCGGTGTAAAAGGTAAGCATCATCTATTTCATGGACTGCTTTGATCAGTTCTGATTTCTTTTTTTTGATATTCATAAGTTTTTGGATTTGTTGTGAAGCGTTGAAGTTGTACAAAACTTCGTACTCCTAACGAGTTTTTTTGTTGAAGTTGTTTTAAAATGGGGGTTGAAATTAGTTGTAAGCGCTTGGTTTTCAAGAGGAAGCTCCATTTTTTTTTTGTTGCCATCGCTACGGGGAAAAAAATTAGCTGAAATATTGGAAATCAATGGCTTGCAAATAAATCATCTATCTATTTTAAAACAACTTCGTTGAAAACGATCTTGCTTGTTTGGGTGAATTCTAGAATTAAGTTACCAACAAGATACTTAACTACCAAATTACTATCAAAAAATCTATCCGCAAAAGTTAAAATTAGTACGACCAACTGCTACTTTTTTTCGCCAACTTCCGTGGAAAAGTTTCTAATCCGTAAGCCCTATTTTTTTTGCAAGCATAGTATTTCTTGAGGTTTTTCTCATCTCTTTTTCGCTTGAGTTCCTTTTTTTAATAGTTCAAGGATAGCCTTCTGTCGATTATTTAATGGTACTACGCTAAGTTAACGCTGCAATCATATTGTAATAGTTTCATTTTCAGTTATATTTGCGTCAAATCATTAGATGCGGTCTGGTTTTCGCAAGAAAATATTGCGCAGACAGATTGCATAATATCTTAAAACAAAAAAAAGTGAGTATACTGATATTTTTAATTTTATCGTTCGTTCTCTTGTGTATTAGCCTCTACGGTGTATTCGAAAAAGCGGGAGAAGCAGGTTGGAAAGGACTCGTTCCAGGCTATAATTTCATCGTTTGGTGTAAATTGATCGGTAGACCAAGTTGGTGGGCTTTGCTCTTACTGATTCCCATCGTCAATATTTTTATTTTAGTGGGCATGAACGTCGATATGGTTCGGTCTTTCGGAAAGTATGGTTTTTGGGATGCAGCAATTGCGGTCATTTATGCTCCCATTGCGTTTTTCTTATTGTGGTTCAAACCAGAAAATAAATACGACGCACCTACTTTGGAGAAAGAAAAAGCTTACGCCGTGCAAATGATGGAAGCAAAATCCAAAAATGACGTACGAGGCTACAAAAAATTAGAAGCCAATAACCCTTACCACAAATCAGTCATGCGCGAATGGACAGAAGCAGTCGTTTTTGCCGTTTTTGCCGCAGCATTCATTAGAATGTTTCTGATTGAAGCTTACGTCATTCCTACTTCTTCGATGGAAGGCTCACTCTTAGTCGGTGATTTCTTGTTTGTGAGTAAAGCACACTACGGTATTCGTACCCCGATGACCGTTGCTCAATTCCCCCTGATCCACAATACTGTACCGGGTTTAGAAACAGAGTCTTACTTGAAGTCGCCTAAACTCCCCTATTTCCGTTTGCCAGCACTCGAAACAATTGATCGCAACGAACCAATCGTTTTCAATTACCCAGAAGGCGATAGTATTTACTTTGATGCCCGTAGAACTTACAGTATTCACGATGCTCGTAGAAATCCAAGTGTCAAAAACTTTGTGCGCAATAAAACTTTACGCGTACGGCCAATCGACAAAAAAGATCACTACATCAAGCGTTGCATCGCCGTAGGGGGAGATAAAATTGAAATTAAAGACAAACAAGTCTACATCAATGACAAACCCGCGGAAAATCCTGAAAAATTACAGTTTAAACATTTCATTGAACATCCCAATGGCATCAATAAAAACAAATTGAAAGAATTGGGCTTGAATTATGACGAATTAGCCGCCAATAAGAATCCCTCAATTAGCCAGTACGCACTCAACGCCGAGCAGGTTGAGCAAATCAAAAAAATGGGCGATGGCATTCAAGTAAAACCCGTAGAACAAAAACCTGATCCGGTATATTTGTTTCCACACGATCCGATCAATTATCCCAACTGGACTGTTGATAATTTTGGACCAGTAACGGTTCCCGCAAAAGGAGCAACCGTTAATTTGAACAAACAAAATATCGCCATTTATCGACGCGTGATCGGCGTTTATGAAAACAACAGTTTTGAAGAAAAGAATGGCAAATTCTACATCAACGGACAAGCAGCAAGCAGCTATACTTTTAAGCAAAATTATTACTGGGCAATGGGAGATAATCGCCACAACTCAGAAGATTCGCGGGTGTGGGGCTTTGTCCCCGAAGATCATATCGTAGGAAAGCCACTTTTCATCTGGTTCTCTACTAAAAATGGTCGCATCGGGAATGGTATCAACTGGAGTCGAATTTTTACTTCTGCTTATAAAATGGATTAAAAAGCATTTTTGGTGAAAAATAAAAAAGCTGCGCTTCGAAACCAATCGAAACGCAGCTTTTCATTTTAGCTTTTATTTGAGTAAGTCTTATCCTTACGATTAACCTCTACAACCAGCGATATATCCAAAAAGGAAATCATCTGCTGCATCAAACCATTCGTCACCACAATGTCCGTTCGTTGGACCACCACCTGTGTTTAAAGTAGCGTAGCACTGATCGTGCTCAAAGCAATCCAAAGTCCAAGTTTTAGGCCACCACCAGTAGCCACAGTTTCCACCACATAATCCCATACAAGTAGAAACGTTACTCGTATAGCCTGCTTTACGGTACTCTGTGAATGCCGTTCCACTGCTATTGTCAAAAGAAACGTAGTAATATCTACCTTTCTTCACGCATTTGATACCATCGTCACCCAAAGAACGGTCGATATTGATTCCTGATACTTGCTCGCCCAAAACGTAACCAGCAGGAATTTCAGACCAGTGTCCTAAAACACGGACGATCGTATTTTCCGTTTCGTTGAAACTAACGAAGTCTCCTTGAATACCATTCTTTGCCAATACCAACTCTGCCAATTCTTGTGCGGTAGCCGCAAGTGCTGCTTTTTGGCTTTCATTTAAAATTGCACCGTGACCATTATAAGTCAACGATAACGGTTCGTAAGCAACGCTCGCTTCTAAAATAAGGTCATCAATTTTCACAACAACTTGGTGAAAGTCCCCTTCTTCGTTAACGTGGTAATCAACTTCGTGACCATTATAGCTCTTTAAGCCTTTAATTTCGCTGGGAGAATAGACTTCTACTCCTTTTTCCGTTTTAACATCTACCGCCGTCGTAGCATCGTCTTTGCTACAGCTTTGTAAAAAAACGGCAACCGCAAGTACCATAAGGATTTGTAAAAAAAATTTGTTTTTCATTTTGAAGTAAATTTATAAATGTGATAAAATAAGATTCGGGGGCTTGATCAGATTTTAAACCTGAAGTTGTTTTAAAACAATTTCCCTGTAAAATGGAAGATAATTTTTCCAAATTCGAGATAGCGTTAGTTTATGAACAGAACGGAAGGGTAAGTTTTAAAAAGCTCTTTAATTTAGTATTCTTGTAACTACTTCAAGTAACTTTTTGGTTTTTTTTGGCTTTCTATTATGAAAATTAGTATGATTCTATAGCCTCTAATCATCAAACTACTATGCAAAATCCGGTATTCTGCTGATTCTATTTATGTAAAAAAACTAAAATAGACTTTCGTAAGATAATCAAGCATTTAGCTACTAATTAATAAAAAGATTATGCAGAGTTCCCAAGGTAAAGTTCCTCGGTTATCCCAATTTTATACTATATTTGTTTAAGCATACTCGGATCATGCGCCCAATCAGCCATTAGCGTTTTCATCATTTAGTTTGGCACTTATGTTCAAAAAAATAATTGACTTTTTTAAAAGAATTTTTGCCAGCATTTTTGGTGGTAGTAAAAAAAAGAATCCTCCGATTCCTAGCAACGTCAACCTGCCCAACGAGGACGAACGTCTTGCACAAGATGGATCGGAAATTACCCCCGATACTGCCGTCGTAGTCGTCAACGAAAAAGATCCCGTTTTTTTGGACGATGATCCACCAATACGACCAACAGATATTGTCCTTGATCCCGAGTTAGAAAATGACAACACCGGAGATCTTCCCAACGATCCTACCCTTCCAACCGAAGACCCTAAGGAAGATCCGCCAAGCGAAGATCCCACAGTAGTTAAACACCAAGCGCGTTTTCTCTGGTGCTTAGATAATGGTCACGGTAAGTTAACCGCCGGAAAGCGTTCCCCTAAATTGCCAGATGGCGCTCGACTTTACGAATACGAATTCAATCGAGATATCGTCAAAAAAATTATCACAGAACTTGATAAACTGGGGATACAATATTACAATGTCGTCCCCGAAGTAGAGATTGATAATTACCTCAAAGGAAGAGTAGCGAGAGCCAATCAGAAAAAATCTAACCTACCCAAAATTTTTCTTTCAATCCATAGCAACGCTGCCCCCGCTCGTACCGGAAGTTGGGCCAGCGCCAGCATTAGTGGTATTGAAACTTGGTATTACCACAACAGTAGAAAAGGTCGAAAGGTAGCTTCCGCTTTTCAAGCAGCCTTAGTTAAGGCTACCGGCTGGAAAAATCGCCACATCAAATCTCGACCCACAAAACAGTTTTACGTATTGCGACATACTTCGATGACTGCCATCCTTACCGAAAATGGTTTTTACAATAATAAAGAAGAATGTAAATTGCTTTTAAAAGAGGATGTACGACAAAAAATCGCCGATGCACACGTTGCGGCTATTTTAAAAATCGAACGACAAGGTATTTAACGACCGTATTCCCTCACTCCTATTCGTTACAAATCATTCAGCGATAATTGTTGAAGTTATTATGCAAAGTAGACAAGTTCCCTTTTGGTTATTGGTTTTTAGTTTGACTTTCCTTTTAATCGTAGCTACTTTGATCCAAGATGGTATGTTTATGGATGGGATGCTTTATACCTGCGTCGCCAAAAACTTAGCCAACGGTTTGGGTAGTTTTTGGTTTCCTTATTTCAATCAAATGGGTGTGGGGAATTTGAGTTCTTTTCACGAACATCCTCCTTTAGTCTTTGGTATTCAAGCACTTTTCTTTAAGCTTTTGGGCAATAGTTTGTACGTCGAAAGATTTTACTCTTTGCTCACCGCCGTTGTTACAGGCTATTTGATTGTGCTACATTGGCGTGCCTTGGTTTCTACGTCGGAGCAACGAGC
>JBGCFY010000066.1:0-28118 GCA_045110315.1 Saprospiraceae bacterium | reverse complement strand
ATTTTTGATATTACGATCAATACACCAAAGTTGCAAACGGCCGATCCAAAAGTATTTGAAAGCTTAGAAGAAGCGCTAGAAAACTTTTTAAATAATCGTAAATGGACGGAAGATGTTTACGAGCAAGAAGAACGGATCAAGTGCAAAGTACAGTTGACGATTCGGGATGAATTATCAGCGACTAGCTTTAATGCAGACTTAGCTATTCAAGCAACCCGACCCGTTTTTGGGAGTAGTTATGAAACGGCTTTACTCTCTCACGTAGATAAAGATGTAACTTTCAGCTACGAACCTTTCCAACCTTTAGTCTACGCAAAAAATACTTACAATGACAATCTGACTTCAATCATGGCTTTTTATGTTTATATTATTTTAGCCATGGATTATGATTCTTTCTCTGCTTTCGGCGGGGAACCTTATTATCAGATTGCACAAGATATTATGACCAATATTCCACCGAATGTAGCTTCTAATAATCCAGGTTGGCGTTCTTTGGATGGGAATCGAAATCGTTATTGGATTATCGAAAGTGTATTGAGTCCTACGGCGCGTCCATATCGACAAGCGATGTATGATTATCACCGTTTATCCTTAGATAAAATGAGTGATGATACGGATAAGGCACGTGCTAAAATGGCTAAAGCATTAGAAGCGCTAGATGGCGTTCGGAAAAATTATCCAAATGCAATGATCTTACAAATGTTTGCCAACGCAAAGTCTTCGGAGATTATCGAAATTTTCAAAAAATCACCACAAACAGAAAAGTCTAGAGTCTATCAAATCATGACAAAATTGGACGCTGCTAATGCTGCGAAATACCGCGAGATGGGCATTTAATGTAAGCCTTCTAATCCATCCAGCAATCTGGCTTTAGATTCCTATTTAAACAACTTCTAAATCCCGAATTTCCATTCAATTGGAAATTCGGGATTTTTATTTAGCCTCAATTTTAGATAGTTTTCCTGCTTATCATAAATAATTTCCCACAAAACCTTCCACTTATTAATAAGCTGGCGATTGGATTTTAGTAAGCTGCAAAATTTTGACCATCAGTAGTTTAGTAGAACTAAAGGCTCATTTGAGAATCGTAGAATACCTGAAAATTAGGATTGTATGGCGATTTTTTTCTCTCTACTTTGGATTTTATTAAGGAGTAATTTCTAGTAGGTAATACTAAACTTCCTTCTTTAATCTTACAATCCAAAACTTGAAATGCCTGAAAATTCAACTCCTCAAACGCTGTTTGATAAAATATGGGATCAACATATTGTCCAACAAAAAACAGCTTATCCCGACTTAATTTATATTGATCGGCACTTCATCCACGAAGTCACTTCTCCACAAGCATTCGACGGTTTACGTCAACGAGGTTGTGCGGTATTTAGACCCGCACAAACAACAGCTACGGCAGATCACAATGTTCCAACCTTGAATCAACATTTACCAATAGTGGAACCTTTATCTAGAAAGCAAGTAGCTACACTCGTAGAGAATTGCGAGGCATTTGGTTTAGACTTGTACGGTTTGGGACACGAGAAACAAGGCATCGTGCACGTGATTGGTCCAGAGCAAGGTTTGACCCTTCCGGGAATGACGATTGTCTGTGGAGATAGTCATACTTCTACACATGGCGCTTTTGGAAGTATCGCTTTTGGAATTGGTACGAGCCAAGTCGAGCAAGTTCTAGCGACCCAATGCTTACTGCTCGATCGTCCGAAGACAATGCGGATCGAAGTCAACGGAATACTCGGTAAAGGAGTTACCGCAAAGGATCTTATTCTCTACGTGATTGCTCAGTTGAGTACTTCGGGGGGGACAGGATATTTTGTAGAATATGCTGGTAAGGCGATTAAAGCATTATCAATGGAGGCAAGAATGACCATCTGTAATATGAGCATCGAAATGGGAGCTCGTGGTGGAATGATTGCTCCCGACGAAACTACTTTTGCTTATCTCAAAAACAAACCCGAAGCTCCAAAAGATGCAGCTTGGGAAACTGCCGTCCGATACTGGAAAACACTCCAAACCGACGCAGGCGCTACTTATGATAAAGTGTTACACTTTGATGCTGAGCACATCGAACCGATGATTACTTACGGTACAAATCCTGGAATGGGAATCGGTATTTCAAAAAATATTCCCGTTGCTACGGAGAATCAAGCTGCGCTACAAAAAGCTTTGACTTATATGAATCTTGCCCCCAAACAAAGTATGCAAGGTCAAAAAATAGATTACGTATTTATTGGAAGTTGCACGAATGCACGGATTGAAGATTTGCGTACGGTAGCCGATTTTGTTAAAGGTAAGCAAAAAGCGACTGACGTAAAAGTTTGGATTGTACCGGGTTCGGTTCAGGTTGAACGTCAAGCACAAGCGGAAGGTTTAGACCAAGTATTTCAAGCAGCAGGTTTTGAGTTGCGACAGCCAGGTTGTTCTGCTTGTCTTGCAATGAATGAAGATAAAGTACCGGCAGGAAAGTATTGCGTTTCTACCTCTAATCGAAATTTTGAAGGTAGGCAAGGTCCTGGTGCACGTACTTTTTTGGTGAGTCCACTGATGGCGGCAGCGGCGGCAGTGGCGGGAGAAATTGTTGACGTAAGAAAATGGATAAAATAAAATGAAAAAGAAATTTGAAACTTTTAGTTCAACGGCAATTCCTTTGCCAATGGAAAATATTGATACGGATCAAATTATTCCGGCGCGATTTTTAAAATCAACCTCTCGGCTGGGGTTTGGAGAAAATTTATTTTATGATTGGCGCTTTGATAAAGCAGGAAAAATACAAACAGACTTTGTCCTCAATCGTACGATCTATACTGGCAATATTTTGGTGAGCGGGAAAAACTTTGGTTGTGGATCGAGTAGGGAACACGCAGCTTGGGCTTTAGTAGATTACGGAATCAAAGTGGTTATCTCTAGCTTTTTTGCAGATATATTTAAAAGCAATGCCCTGAATAATCATTTGTTACCAATTACAGTTTCTCCAATTATATTAGAAAGCTTATTAAGCCAAGTTCAAGCAAATCCGACAACGATAATTACGGTAAATTTAGCCGCACAAGAATTAAAGTTTGCCACAAAACAGGTTTTTTTTTTTTTTTTTCCTTACAAAAAAGAATGCTTGCTAAATGGTTATGACGATCTAGATTATTTGCTTTCGCAAAAAGCAGTTATTGAAAAATACGAACAAGAAAAGAAAATGCCTTACTTGAAAAATACCTCAGTATGATTGAAAATAAAAAGAAGATTTTAGTATTAGCGGGAGATGGAATTGGACCAGAAGTTACTGCTGCAACAACACCCATTTTTAATTTTTTAAATCAAAAATTAGGGCATCAGTTTGAATTAGAAGAAGGACTCATCGGACACGCCGCGATCGTTGAGCACGGAGATCCATTACCCAAAAAAACCTTGCAACAATTCGAAACGACGGATGCTATTCTACTCGGTGCCGTTGGCGATCCTAGCTACGACCAGAACCCCAGTTTAACGGTGCGCCCAGAACAAGGTTTACTCCAAATGCGTGCGCACTTAGGTTTGTATACCAACTTGCGGCCGATCAAGGTTTTTAAAGCATTGGCGGATGCTTCTAGTTTGAAGCCCGAATTGTTAGAAGGGGTTGATATTTTATTTTATCGAGAATTGACGGGCGGGATTTATTTTGGAAAACCAAGCATGCGCCAAGCGGGCGGAACGAAAGCTATTGATACGATGTGCTATTCTAAAATGGAAGTTCGTCGGATCGTAGTAAAAGCGTTCGAAGCTGCGCGTCAGCGAAAAAAAGTTTTACACTCGGTAGACAAAGCCAACGTATTAGAGACGTCGCGCTTGTGGAGAGAAGTGGTACAAGAAGTACAAACGACTTATCCCGACGTTGAAGTTATTCATCTGTTTGTTGACAACGCTGCTATGCAATTACTTCGTGATCCTCGACAGTTTGACGTCGTAGTGACTGGCAATATGTTTGGCGATATTTTAACGGATGAAGCGGCACAATTAGCGGGTTCGCTGGGAATGTTAGCTTCAGCTTCGATGGGAGCAACGGTTGGTGTATACGAACCTATTCATGGTGCTGCTCCGGATATTGCTGGACAAGATATTGCAAATCCATTAGCTACCATTTTATCAGTCGCTTTGATGCTAGAACACAGTTTTGGCTTGAGCCAAGAAAGTCAAGCGATTGTATTTGCCGTAGAACAACTTCTAGCGGAAGGATATCGTACCGCAGATACTGCCGTAGCGAGTACTGCTCCCGAATTTATTCTGGGAACAAAGGCTACCGGAAAAAAAATACTAGCCTTACTAGATCAAATTTTTATAAAAGATAGACAAGAGCAACTTGTTCAATTTGAGTTTGACAAAAAATCATAAACAAATAACCATGAGTGATAAAGTTTTTATTTTTGATACCACTTTGCGAGATGGGGAACAAGTACCTGGTTGCCAGCTTTCTTGCACAGAAAAATTAGCGATTGCGAGACAATTAGAACTTTTGGGCGTAGATGTGATTGAGGCAGGTTTCCCAATTTCCAGCCCAGAGGATTTTCGTTCGGTGGAAGCGATTTGTAAAGCAATTAACGACCCTGTAATTTGCGCGTTAACACGTGCTGTAGAAAAAGACATTGACGTTGCGGCGGAAGCGTTGAAATATGCAAAACGTAAACGTATTCATACGGGGATTGGCGTTTCGGATTATCATATTTTAAGCAAATTCAAAAGCAATCGGGCTGCAGTTTTGGAAAGAGGTGTGGCCGCGGTAAAGTATGCCAAACGTTACGTAGAAGATGTGGAATTTTATGCGGAAGATGCTGGACGAGCAGATAATGCTTTTTTAGCAGAAATGATTGAAGCAGTGATTCGGGCAGGCGCAACGGTTGTCAATATTCCCGATACGACGGGTTACTGTTTGCCCACACAATACGGTGCAAAAATAAAGTACTTGATGGAGCACGTTTCGAATATTGATCAAGCCATTATTTCTTGCCATTGCCATAACGATTTAGGAATGGCGACGGCGAATACAATTGCAGGTATTGCGAACGGAGCTCGTCAGGTCGAAGTAACAATGAATGGAATTGGCGAGCGAGCAGGGAATACTTCGCTCGAAGAAATTGCTATGATTTTGAAGACGCACCAAAGTTTGAATTGCCACACCGCAATTAAAACGAAACGCATCTTTGTTTTGAGTACCCTAGTTTCCAAAATGATGAACATGCCGGTGCAAGCCAATAAAGCAATCGTTGGTCGCAATGCTTTTGCACATTCTTCCGGTATTCATCAGGATGGAGTATTGAAGAATCGAGAAAATTACGAAATTATTGCCCCCGAAGATGTAGGCATTGCACAAAATTCAATTGTCTTGACTTCCAGAAGTGGGAAAGCTGCGTTGCGTTATCACTTAGAGCGATTAGGGTTTACGCCGGCAAAAAAAGACCTAGAACAGCTTTACCAAAAATTTCTTTTAGTTGCAGATGGTAAAAAAGAAATGACGGACGACGACTTAATGCTATTGATGAATCAAGCAGTAAAAGAAGATCGCGTCAAACTGGAGCGTTTGCAAGTTGTCTGTGGTCAACCCTTGCATCCCGTTGCTACGGTCGAACTTTCGATTGATGGTAAAATTGAGCGAGCCTGTGCAACGGGGAATGGTCCGGTGAATGCAGCATTGCGTGCCGTAGATAGTATTTTGGGACTCAAATTCGAATTAGAGGAATATTTGGTACAAGCGATGGCAAATGGCAGTAGCGACGAAGGAAAAGTAAATATGCGCATCCTCTATGAACAAGGGCAATATCACGGATTCGGTGTTGATAAGGATATTGTACTTGCTTCGGTTAAAGCGTATTTACACGCGGTAAATAAAATTGCAATTATCAAAGCACCGAAAGCCTTAGCGGCAAATAAAAAAATTGCAGTATGATGATTAAAAGAAACGGGTAATAGCCTGAAATAGAACAGGGGCAAGACACAAGAAGATGTTCAAGCAAGTAGGAAAGTCTTCTAAAAAAAAGAGCGCTCTACAAAGTTTTGTAAAGCGCTCTACTATATTGATTAATTAATTTCTAATTGAAAATCTTCTTTAAGCTAACTTAAAGTTCTACTAAGATACTTAAAATTTGATAAATCGTGCAGATTCAGAAGATTCATTTGTGGTTAATCGAATAAAGTAGTGACCATTTTCTAATGCATCTACCTTTAATTCAATTTGCTCCGCGTTGGCAGGGAAAACTGTATTTAAAACTCGTTGACCGGCTAAGTTGAAAACTTCAACGATGGCAGGACTAGCAAATTCTTTTTCCGTTACAACGAAAAGATCATTTTTCGCGAAAGTTGGTCGTACAGAAATTGTTTGTGTCGCTTTTATTTCTACTACTAAAACGTCGCTGTAGCTAGATTCACCAGAAAAGTCTACCTGTAATAATCGGTAGTAGTTGTTTCCTGTTACCGCGCGTTCGTGCGTATAGTTGTAATTTAAAGTAGTAAAAGAAGTACCCGCACCTTCCACGATATCAAGCGTAGAGAAGGTTCTTCCATCGTTGCTATACTCAATTGCAAAGTATTCGTTGTCTTCTTCCGAAGCAGTTGTCCAGTCCAATTGTACCGCATTGTTCCCAACTTTCTTTGCGTTGAAAGCACTTAAAGTAATTGGAAGTGGCATTGGGCAAGTTTGTGCAGGACTTGGGTAACCATTGACACCAGCACCAGCGTTAGAAGTTTGACCATTTAATGCGTTTGTACCACTAAAAGTCCAATTAGCACAATCGAAAGTACCGCCATTCGCTGCGCCAGAGTTGTTTACAGCCCAACCATTTGTGTATTCCCAACATTCTCCATTTCCATCAGTTCCAGGATCTCCAAATAGGTCCGTTACCGCACCATTACAAAAAAGTTCGATGGCATCATCACCATTGATACTCATTGAGCCACTAGTCTCACAAGGCGCAAAACCAAACCAAGTACTGAAACCAGTAGCTTCGGAAGCAACCCAAATACATTGTCCCGCATCAAGACTCCCTGCAGGCAAAGAAAATTCTTCTCCATCCGTTCCGCCTCCGTTGTTAGCACTTCCGATACCATAAATAGAAATATCTGCTACATTAGCAGAAGCACAGATTTGGACACCTTTTGGTAGACCACCAGTTAAAGTAGCATCAATAACGCCACCGATATAAAGGTTGCCACATTGAGCGTGGACTTGGCTTGCTAAGAAAGCAAGCATTAAAAAGCTAAGTAATTTTTTTCTCATAGTAAAAATAATTTGACTTAAGGTTAAAAATAAGAGTTCGTTTAAAATAAAGTAGTTGGGGCTACAAATAGTTATGTATTGCTTGAATTATCAATTAAATTCAAGAATTCTTCTAAAAGTCGGAAATCATTTGGAAATGGGATGTGCTTGAAAGATTAAGTAAAAATTAAATCTTTCATAGTAGTATAGTATGTTGTTAACAAAATTAAACAACTTTATGGGTTTTAAATAAAAAAGGCTTAAGAATCTTTCGTTTGGCAATCAATTCGCTAGTTTTTTACTCAAACGTAGTAGGAACTAGGTAAGTTCACGATAAATTCTATGATTTTAGGGCAGGTTTAGCATTTTCAATTATAGCTATTTACTACTATAGTCCATTCCAAAAAAAAGAACTACTTTTGTCCCTGCAAGAGAACAAAGCGAAAATATTATGGAAGATATACTGCTCTATTTTGGGATTTTTATACTAGCCTTAGGGCTTTTATTAAAAGGCTCAGATTGGTTTGTAGATGCTGCGGAAGAGGTTGGCCTTTCTTGGGGAATATCTCCATTTATTATTGGGGTAACGATTGTAGCATTTGGTACTTCTTTGCCGGAGCTTGCTGCTTCGATTGTAGCTGTATTAGAGGGAGATGAAGGAATTGTGGTGGGAGGAGCTGTAGGTTCTAATATTACAAATATTTGTTTGGTACTTGCGGTGGTTGCGATCTACGCCAAAGAGCTGAAAATAGATCATTCGATCATGAATATTGATATGCCTTATCTGATTGGCTCTTCTTTTATTCTCTATTTTATTCTGCGTGACTTAGTCATTTCAATTCCAGAAGCATTATTTTTATTCGGTGGTATCGTTACTTTTTTGGTCTATTCCTTCAAAGTAGATGAAGATGATTTGGAACTTAAGAAAACGAAAACATCGATAAAAAGTTATCTCATGATATTGGTTGGTGGTATTTCGGTCTACTTTGGGGCAGATTATACGGTTTTCTCCATTGCCGAACTTTCTAAGATTGCTGGGATTGATCAAGAAATTATTGCCCTGACCTTAGTTGCCTTTGGTACTTCTTTACCCGAATTAATGGTAAGTATCTCCGCTGCGAGACGAGGAAAAACGGAATTAGCCGTCGGTAATGTACTGGGCTCTAATATTTTTAATACTTACGTTGTACTTAGTATTCCCAACTTTTTTGGAACGGTAGCGGTAGGGCAAAGCTTTGTTAGTTTTAGCGTGCCCTTCATGGTGGCGATCACTGTTTTATTTTACGTCATGTGCCATTCGGGTAAAATTTCCCGTTGGGAAGGCTTGACCTTACTGGCTTTTTATGGCTTTTTTATTTTAGAGCTTTCTAAGGGTTACCTTTAACCAAGTCTTATTTTCTCCGTTGGTTTTCGCTGGATTTTCCCAATAAATTCGTAATTTAAGAAAACGAATATATTGAAACCATGAGAAACTTACTACTCCTTTGCTTCCTTTTAACTTGTACGGCTTTGCGTATTGCTCCTTCGCCGATCGGTCTATCTCCTGCGGACGGTTTGATTGCTTATTATTCTTTTGATCATTGTGATGCGCGGGACGATACTCAGCAAGGTTCGGACGGTATTTTACACGGCACAATCACTTGTCGGTGTGGTGTTTCAAATAATGGAATTTATCTCAACGGAATACAAGACTACGTAAGCTTTCAAGGAAAAGTAAATCAATGTTTCAATACGACGGATTTTAGCCTTAGTTTTTATTTCAAGCCTAGTAGCTACGTCGTTTACAAACAAAGTTTATTGTCAAAAAGGGATAGCTGCGATCAAAATAAAATGCTAGATATTCGTCTGAATTTACATCAAAAAATAGTGCAAACGGAGTTTTATGAGCACGAAAATAAATCATATCCTGATGTATCCCCAGATTTGCCACAAGGGGATTGGTTTCATTTCGCTTTGGTACGAGAAGGGATTTGGTTATACAGTTACCTCAATGGTGAACTTCAAAAGAAAGCCCGCCGTTGTAGTGGCGTAGATATTAGCAATGAAGCTTGGTTGGCACTTGGTCATAGTCCTTGTATCGGCGAAGATGGCACACGAGGCTTTAAGGGCGTCATTGACGAACTCAGTGTGTACGATCGGGCACTCTCAGAAGTTGAAATCGCTCAATGCTATGCTCGTTTCCCCGTAGAAACGGCTGAAGTAGATTGTGTAAGCTGGAATTCCAAAAAAAATGAAAAAGACTTACCCAATCAAAAAGAAAGCGAGTACCTTTGCAGTCGAAATTAATTTATTTAAATCCTAAAGCTATTTGATTTATGTTTGGAGATATGTTTGGAAACATGGAAGAAAAGCAAAAAGAGCTCAGAGCTAAACTTGCTACCATTATTGTAGAAGCGGACGCCGATAATGGCGCCGTAAAAGTAAGCGCAAATGCGAATCGAGAAATTACCAATATCACCATTGATCGTGCAAAAATTGACGTGGAAGACCTCGAACAAGTAGAAGATTTGGTGATGGCTGCTGTAAATCGTGCCTTACTATTAGCGGCAGAGAAAGAAGCAGAAGGCTCGCAAAGTTTACTAAAAGATATGCTCCCTCCAGGAATGGGAGACTTACCTAATATTTTTGGATAAAATATTGCTTATAGTTTAGCGTTAGATACAGAGTAAGTATAAGCACTAGCCTTATACTGCTCTTGACTTGGGGGATTCGGTGAATCGCTTAAGCTTTTACAAAAAATAATATTTGATATTTAAACCCTTTACTTAATGAGGTTTTTTACATTTTTAATTGCACTTTTTGCCTGTGTACACTTATCTGCTCAAATCCCGCAAAATGGATTGGTGGCTTATTATTCTTGCGATAACTGCGATGCCATGACGGATATGGATAATCCGCTACTAATTGACGATAGTGGTAATAATTCGAATGGTATTATCAGTGGAAATCCGACTTGCGAGTGTGGTGTGCTAGGAAATGCGATCAAATTAGACGGTTTTGATGATCACGTGATCTTTTTGGGAACGATCAATAATTTCTTTGATAAAAGAGATTTCTCTTTGAGTTTTTACTTTAAACCTACCGATCAATCCAGTACTAAAGATATTTTTTCGAGAAGAACAGCTTGTGACAACGAACAGGTATTTGCCGTTCGCTACACACCGATGTCTAGTCTCGTAACGGCAGAATTAATCGAAAATCCAAGTAAAACAGGAACGGTTAGTAGCCAAATTGAATTTGGAACTTGCTGGCAACACGTAGTTGTAACGCGACAAGGTAACCGAACGGTGTTATATTTAAACGGAGAAAAGAAGCAAACAACGACGGCAGTTTCTAGAGTTGATATTGAGAATAACGTCATTTTTAGTATTGCAAATAGTCCCTGTTTGGGTTTGACGGATAGCCCTTTTGCCGGATTACTGGACGAAATTAGAGTGTACGATCGGGCGTTGGATGAAAATGAGGTTGAAGGACTTTACTTTGGACCAGATAAAATTGCCGAAGATAAAAACATTCAGGTTTATCTTGGCAATACGGCGGAGCTTGCGACAACTTCTTCTTGTGCGACTCAATTTAAGTGGGAACCAGATATAGAAATCAATCAGACAGACGCTCCTACGGCGATTATTAGTCCTACGGAAAGTCGAACGTACCGAGTCTCTTTTATTGATGTTGAGAATGGTTGTGTAGCGTTTGATTCCGTGACGGTGACCGTGATTGATCCAGATGATTTAGACTGTGCGCAGATCTTTTTGCCAAAAGCTTTTACGCCCGACGAAAAAGGACCGGAAGAAAATAATACTTATGGAATTAGTAATCCCATTGCCATCGAAGAATTAATTTCTTTCGAAATTTTTGATCGCTGGGGCAATCGAGTATTTTTGACAACGGATGCTTATGAAACTTGGGATGGTTCCTACAAAGGGCAACCTATGAATCCCGGCGTTTTATTGTATCGCGTACGATTTAAATGCGGTGACGAAGAACTGGTAGATGTTGGTAGTCTTTCGATTATTCGCTAATTGGCACAAAATAGTTTCAACTTAAAATAGCTGCATAAATCATGATTTATGCAGCTATTTTAGGATATCGACCAAACTGATTTGATCAAAGTTATTTAAAACTGATTAAAACAACTCGACGATAAAGTGTCTTCTACGAAGAATGTACGTCTATATTACTATATTTGTGTTTAGACAAAAAAAATCGGTATGTATTATATGAAGTATTTTAGCTATTGTTTATTGTTGCTAGTAAGCTTATCAGCTTGTAACGGCGAAGTAAGTAAGACAGAAGAAGCAAAAGCAGTTTTAGCAGAAGCAAAAACCGTTGCAGCAACGGTGGTAGCGGATGTTGCCGTGGCGGATAGCACAACGAATGCCGTAGCCAACGAAGAAAATGCACCAGAAACAACTGCAGAAACGACCGAAAAGGAGTCAACAAAATCAACTACCACCGAAAAAAAGGTAGAAACGAAAGAAGAGCGACTTAAAAGAGAGCAGTTGGCGCGTCGAGCAAAACGTAAGGCCAAAAGAGAAAAAGAAGCTGCCCGTCGCAAAGCGGCTAAGAACGGACCAAAAATGGATTTTTCGAAAACTTCTTATAAGTTTGGTACCATTATGCAAGGGGATGAAGTGGAGCACGTATTTAAATTTAAAAATACAGGAAAAAAAGACTTGGTCATTTCTAACGTCACGGTTACTTGCGGTTGTACACATCCTAGTTATCCTTTTGTACCGATTGCACCTGGAGAAGATGGTGAAATAAAAGTGCATTATAATAGTGCAGGAAAATTAGGTCCACAAAAACCTACCGTTACGGTTATCTCCAATGCTTACCCGACGAAGCAAAAAATTTATATGGAAGGTTTTGTCGATGCAGAAAGAGCTAAACCCATAAAAAAAGATAGTTTATAAAAATGGGTCGATAATCATCCCTAAGTTTATCGGTCAGTGATATATGTATTAAAGACTAGCATTTAGTCTTTTGTTGCTCAAAAAATACGCTCTACAGTGCGTCTAACACATTCTTAGTAAAAAAAAGAATGTGATTTTTTGACAAAGTAAGGCAGGAATAAGATTGATGTCTTCAAGATAAGATTGTGCAATTGCCGTTAAATGAATTTATTAAGCATACCTACTTATTGTTATTTCCCTTTTTTTATATAAATTTGAGTACTGAGGATGGGAATATGTTTCCTATACAAGCATCAACTCCGCTTGACTTTCAAGCTAATTTTTTGGACTTTTGCTGCAGGAAGCATTCAGACAGAATAGAAGGAGTAATTTGTCTTAGTACTTACTTAATACAATACACTGTAATCTATAGTTAGCTAGTTAGCGGAATCCCAGAAGTGACCATAAAAACCTATACGGATTATTGCTTTACAATTTGCGCTCTTATCCATGCCATCCATGCTTGACCCGCTTTTTCAACAAATAGAAAAATATTATAATGCTAGGCAACTAGCAATGGCGCTGCCACTCGCAGAAGAAGCTCTAAATATTGCGACGGAGCAAGCTGCTGCTACTGCAATTACCCAGGCTCATTTGTGCCTTGGAAAGATTTATCATATCCGAGGAAAGTATCAAGGTCAACCCGAAGATTTTGCGCAAGCGCTCGCGCAACTTGCGCAAGCGACAACACCCATCGAGGGAATACAAGGATGGGAATTACTCCACACAAAGGCGCAGGTACTTTTAAGTCAAAAGGTCTTCGTTGAGGCAGAAAAATTGCTGCAAGTGGCGTTCGAGCAAGCGCAGCAACAAAAAATGCCAGCCCAAAAAATATATACTTGGTGTAGCTTGTGTCAATTACACCTAGAGCAGAGTCAATTAGAAAAGGCTCAACAATACGCTGAAAAAGCGTTGCGTCAGTTGTCTCCCAATGATCGTCATGCAGATGGAAATTTAGTGGCTGCGGTGTATGAGCAATTGTGTAAAGTATTGATTAAAAAGCAAGTTTACGGCGAAATATCAAAATACGGTGAAGTTGTCCTCGAAATTAGTCAAAGCAATCATCAAGTAGAGCAAGAGTTATTAGCTTATAAGCACCTCGCAATTTTTTATGGATCAAATGCGGACTATAAAACAGCAATGCAATATTTTTTGCAAGCGCTGGATAAAGCTAAAGCGATTGGTTATCGGTATCAAATTGGTCAATGCTTAATTAACATCAGTACGATTTATGCCAGTTTATTGAACTATGATGATGCTTTACAGCGGTACAATACGGTACTGAATGATTACGATGATGTTTTGGATGGTTATACCAAAGTCATTTTATATAATAATGTAGGAAATATTTACCGCGAATTGGATCAAATAGCATTGGCAAAAGACTATTTTAATCAAGCGCTTAGCCTTGCCCAAACTATTCAGTACCAAAAAATGATTGCTCATTCTTATGCGCAATTGAGTTGGTGTAATATTCTTCAAAAAGACTTAGTTACGGCGTTAAAAAATGCGAACCATTCGCAGACTATATTTAACGAACTTAACGAGAAGGGAGAACAACAGCTCAACCTCATTAATTTCGGTCATCTCTATTTTTATGATCAAGACTTTGCGAAAGCAATCAAGATTACCAGTCGAGGAATTGCCGGAGCAAAATATGTGGATGACGTTAGTAATGAGATTAAAGGATACAAATTACTGGCAAGCATTTATAAAGAAAAAAACAATTACGAAAAAGCTTTTCAGTACCAAACCATCTACGCCAAAACGCAAGAACACTTGGCGAAAGAGCACAGTAATAAACAGTCGTTAGATCTGGAAATTAAATACGCGATTAAAGAAAAACAAAAAGAAATTGAGCAGTTGCTCCGCGAAAACGAATACCAAGCTTTGTTGCTCAAACAAAATGATCAAATCGCTAAGCAAAATAATCAATTGCGGCAAGCAAATGAAGATTTACGGCAATTTGCCTACGTTGCTTCTCATGATTTGAAAGAGCCCCTACGGATGATTGGAAGCTACATTCAATTGATTAATCGGCGCTTAAAAACGAATATCGACGAAGAAACGGGCAGCTTTTTTGACTTTGTTAGCGAAGGAGTTGTACGGATGAATAATCTGTTGGATGCTTTGCTTCGCTATGCCATTATTGGCAAAATGGAAGAGGATCTCGAAATGGTCTCGATCGACAAAGTAGTGGAAATGGCTAACTTTAATTTACGATTATCTATTGAAGATTCGGGCGCTGAAATCACGCAGGAGAATCTTTTTGAAGTCGAAGGAATCCATTCACTTTTAGTGCAATTGTTTCAAAACTTGATTAGCAACGCGATTAAATTCAGTCAGCCCGCACAAAAGCCTAAAATTCATATTCGGGGAGAAGAGACCGAGACGGAATATCTCTTTAGTGTGCACGACGAAGGAATTGGGATCGCTGAAGAGTACCAAGACCGCATCTTCGTTATTTTTCAACGGTTACACAGCCGTGCCGCCTACGAAGGTACTGGAATTGGACTCGCCATTTGCCAAAAAATTATGCAAAAACTAGGGGGTGAAATTTGGGTAAAATCCGAAAAAAATGCGGGCGCTACTTTCTATATCGCTTTTCCTAAAACGAAAATTTAAATAGCACCTAAGTAAAAGGTACAATTTGCTGACAATTCAATTTTGTATTTGGAGTATATTCTAATCTTATGTCAATGTATTATTAAGAGATATTTTGCTTCCATTGCGTAATTCCTACTCGAACTTTGCCACAGGTAAAGTTTAAAACTGTTTGTAACAACTTCACTATTAAATACCTTATCTTAGAAGCATGCCAAGAGCGGCGTATAGGCAAAAAAGGCACGTTCGATCGTAAAAAATAAGCTTGGTGGCATTTTTGCATTGATACTTACCAATAGCCACAAAGGCTTTGGCGTTTTCCGTTTACTATTAGGCTAAAATTTTGGTATGAAAAAAATCTTATCCTTAACATTGTTCTGTTGCTTACTTACTGGGGGAAATCTTGCTGCTCAGCTGGGTTATTCTGCCAATGAGCTTGTTCTCCCTTACGAAGGTGGATTTCGACCGGGATCAAATATCGGTCAATACCCAATTTGGGATGAAATCGAGTTAGCTAACCTTGCTGCGGGAAATGCGGAACTCCAAGTAGCGGGTGTTGGTGTCAAAGCGCTGCGACCTGGTCTTTTTGAAGATTACGTTGAAAACTTTGGCTATGAAACGGAACTACCAGCCTTCCAACATTTTGAAAGTTTAGATCTTTTAGACAATACTTGTATCGTAGGCTTTCCTTCTCCACAACATCAAGATCCAACTTTTTATTGTAGTGAGCATCAGTCTCAATTATTCGCTAATATGTATGCTGATATTTGGGATGATGGTACGGATGGTACGCCCATTAATGAAGAGAATTATTATGCTAATTATATTTACCGTTTGGTAACGCTATACAAAGATTATATTAAATTTTGGGAAATCTGGAACGAGCCAGGATTTGATTATACGAAAGCTAAAGGTTGGCTACCACCCGGCGCACCTGGTAATTGGTGGGAAAACAATCCAACACCTTGTGACTACAAATTGCGCGCGCCCATTTTTAATTATATTCGGTTGTTGCGCATCAGTTATGAAGTAATTAAAACGGTCGACCCAGAGGCTTACGTGGTCGTTTCGGGAGTTGGATTTCCAAGTTTTTTAGATGCCATTTTGAGGAATAGTGATAATCCTGTGGACGGGACTAGTTCTGATGCGTATCCGCTTACCGGTGGTGCTTATTTCGACGTAATTGGATTCCACTCTTACCCACATTTTGATGGTAGTTTACGATACTACGACGAAGATTTACAGGACTTTGTGAATACACGTCACTCCGATGCGGCGGCGGATGGTATCATTCGCACCAAAGCCATCTATCAAGAAGTGTTGGATAATTATGGTTATGACGGTAATACCTTTCCGGAAAAACTGTGGACGATCACAGAGGCGAATCTTCCCAGAAAAGCTTTTGACGATTTTATCGGTTCAGAAGTCGCACAACGCAATTACCTGATCAAAGCACAAGTCGAATGTGTGAAAAGTGAAATTACGCAATTCCACGTTTTTAAATTAGCAGAAGATCAAACATACGAAGGTGCCGGCTACGAATTTGACTTGATGGGGTTTTACCAAAAACTAGATTATAACGATCTCTATTTTAATGAAGTCAACGAAGAAGGAATTGCTTATAAAACAACCACAGATCTGATTTTTAATAAAACGTATGATCCCGCCCGAACGGCAGCCATGAATCTGCCAACAGGTGTGAAAGGTGCTGCTTTTTTGGATGCACAAAATAATTATACTTATGTACTTTGGGCCGCAACCACAACGGATAACTCAGAAGTAGCCAATGCGGTTTATAGTTTTCCAACGAGTTGGAACATAACGACGCTACAAAAGAAAAACTGGGATTATGGTAAAACTTATGCAACAGATTACATCCCTGCGAATGATATCAATTTAACGGGGACACCAATATTTCTCACGGAGCCTATTTTTCAGGTTCAAAATAATAGTACTTGTTTACCCGGTAATTTTAATTTTTCAGTACCGATGATTCCCAATGCTGCGAGTTACGGATGGAGTTTTGTCGGTGCAACTCCGGCAAGCGCCACGGAAAGTTCGGTCGATGTAATATACAACCAAGCGGGCAATTTTGAGGCAAGTTTAAAAGTATTCGATGCCGTTGGAAATATTCTAGTGGAGCAAAAAGAAATGGTACACGTTGGCGAACTGGCGACGCCAAACTTTTCAAGCTATACTTCGGGACCACTAGTAGTTTTTAATAATCAATCTTCCAATAACGTAGAAAGTTTTGAGTGGGATTTTGGAGATAATACAACTAGTAACTTAGCCAATCCTACTCACGTTTATTTTTTTAGTGGGAATTATACCGTTACCCTGACGGTGACAAACGCCTGTGGTACGGTAACCAAACAGCAGAACTTTACGATACAAGCACCTTCTACCGCTCCGCTTCCGTACACCGCTAAAGATCAAATCGTACCTTACACCAAAGGTTTTCGACCCGGTGTAAATCTTAAATTTTATGCACCTTGGACGGATGATCAACTGGGAGATATTGCTGCGGGTAATCTAGCCCTGAACGTTCCTGGTGCGGGGGTGAAATCTCTACGAACTTTATTACCCGAATCTTTTTTTAGTTTTTGGGGATATGATATTAGAGTCAATACTTTTGAGCATTACAACAATTTAGATCTTCGCGAAAATACGGCAAGAGTCGGTTTCCCTTCACCAGCAAAACGCGATCCTTATTCCTATTGCCCCGACGAACAATCCACGCTATTTGCTAATCTGTATCTAGATATTTGGGACGATGGCAGTGATGGAACGCCCGTTAACGATAGTAATCACTATGCTTTGTATTTGTACAATACGGTGAATGCCTACAAAGATTATATTCGATTTTGGGAAATATGGAATAGTCCAGATTATGATGAAACGGGCGAAACGGGTTGGCTTCCGCCAGGACAGCCCGGCAATTGGTGGGAGAACAATCCTGATCCGTGTGATTACGAATTAGCGGCTCCTATTTTCCACTACGTTAGAATGCTGCGGATTAGTTATGAAATTATCAAACAGCTAGACCCAGAGGCTTATGTAACAATTCCAGGTTTAGGTTTTCCTAGTTTCTTAGATGCGGTAATGCGGAATACAGATAATCCAGAGAATGGAAGTATTTCCCCGGGTTATCCACATCGTGGTGGCGCTTATTTTGATGCAGTAGGTATAAATGCCTTTCCTCATTTTGATGGTTCTATCAGTTATTTTGATGCCGATCAAGGTGGCTTTGTTTACGAGCGACATTCAGATGCGGCGGTAGATGGCTTATTTACAACGCAACAAAAATATCAAATGGTGGCGGAATCCTACCAATATGACGGTACGACGTATCCAGCTAAACTTTGGTTGTTTAGTGAAACGAATCTTCCCCGCAAAGCATTTGGTGATTTTATTGGTTCGCAAGAAGCACAGCGTAACTTCACGATCAAAGCTTATATCAAAAGCATTCGCCACAATATTGCCCAACTTCATTTGAGGAATATCGGAGAAGAAACTAGTTTTGAGGCAGCAACTAATGAATTTGACTTGATGGGATTATATAAAAAACTCGAAGGGACAGCACCTTATGGTCAAGTGTTGACACATCAAGGAATTGCTTATCAAGCCACGACAAAAATTTTGTTTGGTAGTGAATTTGATCCTATCAGAACTTTGGCGTTGGATCTACCAGAAACGGTTGAAGGTGCTGCTTTTAAAGACGGCAACGGGAATTATACTTACGTACTTTGGGCAAGGACGATCGTTGATCAGTCTGAGTCGGTAAGTGTAAGTTATAGTTTTCCAGACAACTTGAATTTGACTTCTTTGTACGAACGCTTATGGAATTTTGGGCAGACCGGAAATGTAAACATAGTCAGTAGTGCTAATCTAAACTTAGGGGGAACCCCCGTTTTTTTATCAGAAACGAATACTTTAATTAGTCCACCGATTGCTAATTTAGAAACGATTGATTCTGAAGCTTGTCCCAATGCGGAAATACAATTTTCGAGTGCTGCTACGCCAAATACGACGAGCTGGAATTGGACTTTCCCGGGAGGAATTCCTGCGAGTTCTACCGAGGAAAATCCTAGCGTATTATACCTAGCATCTGGAAATTACCAAGTAGCGCTAACGGCGAGTAACGCTGCGGGCAGTCATACTGTTATCAAGTCAAATTATATTTTTATAGACGCTATTCCTACGGCGAATTTCAATTTTTCTGTAGATGGTTCTACCGTAGTTTTTACCAATCAATCCAGTAATGCGACAGCTTATCAATGGCTCTTTGACGATAATACGTCGACGGGAGCTTGGAATCCTACGCATAGTTTTTTTGAAAATGGAACATACGAAGTAAAGCTCGTGGCAATAAATGCTTGTGGCGCAGATACGAGCCAACAAACGGTGATGATTAATGCAGCACCGATGGCTAATTTTGCTAATTTTATTCAAGGAGATTGCGCGCCATTTTTAATTCATTTTGTCGATCAAAGTTCGGCGAATCCAATTGCTTGGGAATGGAACTTCCCTGGCGGAAATCCTGCAACGTCGAATGAAAAGGATCCTTCGGTTACCTTCGCGAATTTTGGAGTGTATTCCGTGCAACTGATTGTTGATAATGGAATAGGATTGGATACGCTAACTAAAACAATTGATTTGGGAAATCCGACAAATGTGATCAATGAAACACTTTGTGTAGGAGAAGCTCTTACGGTAAATGGAACACTCTATGATGAAAGTATGCCTACGGGAACAGAGACGATTGTCGGAGGAAGCGTAGCGGGCTGCGATAGTATTATACAAGTAGACCTCCATTTTGTCGCGGCAATAATCAATGATGTGAATGGATTACTTTGTGATGGTGAAAGCCTAATGATTAATAATGTTGTTTATGATGCATCAAATCCGTCGGGCGTGGATACGCTTCTCGGAGCAGCTTATGGAGGCTGTGATAGTATCATCCAAGTCGCTTTGAGTTTTACACCAAATATTATTACCTCGCTAACGGATACAATAAACTTGGGCGAAACTTATCTCGTAGGTAATTCTACC
The DNA here is from genome assembly GCA_045110315.1 of Saprospiraceae bacterium. Classification (GTDB taxonomy): domain Bacteria; phylum Bacteroidota; class Bacteroidia; order Chitinophagales; family Saprospiraceae; genus CALFBG01. The sequence continues at coordinate 8,282 of JBGCFY010000066.1, read as the reverse complement.
TATACTAATTCTGGGATCTATTCTGACACTTTGCTTAGTAGTCAAAATTGCGATAGTATTATAAACTTAAACCTTACGGTGACCGCACCTACGAGTATTGGTTTGCTTTCCCCCGGAGTGTCAGCCTTTAGTTGTTTTCCAAATCCATTCATCAATGAGCTCACTTTTGAATTTGAACTGCCAAAAGCAACTAGCTTAAGTTTACAACTCTATGACCTTAATGGGAAAATGATTTTACAACTTTTCGAGGCAACAGATTTTGCAGCTGGTCGTCATACGGTTCAATGGGAAATTTTGCCTCTAACGAGTGGTGTATACGTTGTACGATTAGAGACTCCAACTACACAGCTTATTCAAAAGATGATTAAGCTTTAAGTACCAAGACAAATTAACTCACTGATTAACTTACACTATCTTTTGAACAGTTTCTTCGTTGCTCAAAGCCTTAGGGCGGTTTTCGTGCCTCAATACTGATCAAAATCTAACACAATTTAATGGTAAAATAATTTTGTCTTAGCACTTAAGTAGTTCGCGTAAATTGAGTTTACAACAAACTTAATAAAGAATATCATTATACTTATTGATTGTTCCGCATAAGCGTTTTGTGATTAAGCAAAAACAATCGACTCCGCAATTAGAAATCGACTACTAAATATCGCAAGGCCAGGTGAACCATTCCTTTAAAAAGAATTCCTCAAAAAAAATCACTTTTTTTACTTAGAAGTGTTACTTTTCTAAGATTTGTTTGTCCAAACAAATATAAAAGGAAATGTTATAGTGTCGTTAAATTTAGATTTCTGCTAAGTGAAATCTAAAAGTCAGTTTAACCCGAGTTGTCAAAAGGTAATAGAGGGCTGTTGTGAAGCGCATCATCTTGATTACCATCTTATTTCCTACATATCCCAATAGACTATAGCTGCTAGATTTGTATTGATATCAATAAAATTACTTATATTGGCTATAACATACACTCTTTTAAAATAGCTTCGATTTTAAAGAGAAAACTAATTTTCACAAACTTTCGGGTTTATGTCTAGACCTTTTGTAAGGAACTAAATAGTATAAAAGTTATTTAGACGCCACACAAATTTTTTAGTGATAAATTCTTTTATAACAAACAAAAACTCAAACTACATGAGAAACCCTGTACCTTTGCTATCGCTAGCATTAATTGCATGGCTGTTGTTTGGTGCCTTCTTCTATCAACAAAATTGTTGTAGTGGTGCGGCAGCCGGTCTTACGAGTTCGATGCTCATTAAGGACGGTGCGACAGTTATTGCTTCTCATCCCAACAACCTACGCTTTGGTTTATCCAATGACCAAGCAATTATTCCTCCTGAAATCAAAGCTGAGTTCGAAAAACTTGCTGGCTACCTTGGAAAAAACCCTAATAAATCTTTATCGCTCGTTGGACAGTACGGCGCAGCAGAAAAGTATCAAGGTGCATTGGCAAATCTTGGTGTAGCTCGAGCTGAAGATATCAAAAAGTATATTCTTGGTTTAGGCTTAGGAATTACTGCTGCACAAATTGCTACGAGTGGAGAAGTCAATAACGAGCTAGTTGTTGACGGAGACGAAGTACTCGATGGTATTCGCTACAACTTTAAAACGATGGCCGTACCGAGTAAAGCAATTTCTATTTCAGATGCGAGTGCCTTTACAGAAAGTACGGACGACAATTTGGTATTTGGTCGTGACGGATTCAAATATAAAGCACCGCTATCCGATAAACTTACTGCGGTTTATACGAATACGGCAGCTTATTTGAAAGCGCATCCTGATCGTTCGATTCGAGTATTGGGTTTATACGGTGAGAAGGAAAAGAATACAAGCGCTTTCCCTTCCTTAGGCTTAGCTCGTGCCAATAGTGTCAAAGATATTTTACTTGGTTTAGGAGTGTCTGCAAAGCAAATTGATATGCAAGGTAAAATGTTACCTGGATTGGCATTCAATGAAGAGGAATTGATTGGTGGAATTGATTATAGCTTTTTTACTACGGCTAAAGAAGCAGATGATCGTTTGCCGCGCGTCGAAAAGATGTTGAAAGCAAATCCATTAACGCTTTACTTTCAAACCAATGCGAGTGAATTAAATCTTAGCACAACGCAACGACAATATTTTGCAGATTTGATTTACTACTTAGATAATAAACCGAAAGCTAAGGTAAAGGTGGTTGGTCATACTGATGATCGCGGAGATTTAACGGCTAACGTTCGATTAGGACGAAAACGAGGAGAGTTTGTCAAGGTTTATCTTGGTGAAAACGGCATTCCTGCCAAAAAAGTCAGTGTAATTTCAAAAGGCCCTGACGAACCAATTGATACAAACGAAACCCGAGCAGGAAGACAGAAAAACCGGCGGGTAGAAGTTTCTATTAATTAAATTGATCTAGAACTTAAATACAGGGTGACCTAAGTTAATTGAAATTTTGAAAAATAATTTTTGCATCAATCGAGAAATGTGACGAAGCGTGAGGCAAAAAGGCATATTCAAAAAGCGAATAAATTTAGGTCACCAGGCATTAAATAATTAACTTTTAAAATAAAACTAACTATGACTTGTTTTTTATTTCCATTTATTCTGGGAGCAATTGCTGCGTTACTGGGAGGGTTAATTGGTTGGTATTTGCGCAGACCAAGAATCCATGAATTAACGGGTTTGCTAAGTACGAAGGAAAAAGCATACAACAGCTTATCAGGAGAATATGATACTTCGGTGAGTAATTATAATATTTTGCAAAATAAATATGGTGACCTAGAGCGGTCAGAACAATCTGCAAAACTATCTTTATCCGATTGGCAATCCAAATACAGCACTTTGGATGGAAGTTACAACGAACTTTCTACGGCCAATACCAAGCTTACCGCAACTTATGAAAAGTATCAAGTAGATACAAAAGGAAAAATTACCGATTTAGAAAAATCACGCGCTGACTTACAAATTCGATACGATGAATTGTTAGCTAAATTCAAAAAAGGCGAAGCAGACTATGCGAAGTTGCAAAAAGAGATGAAAGAAAAAGTAGAGAACGAGCGTACTCGCTACGGTACACTAGAATCTAAGTATAGCGCGCTAGAAACAAGTAATAAAGCCTATACCGTAACCATCGGAAATTTGACGACGGAGAAAAGTGGTATCATGGCTGATTACGATCAATACAAGAATGATAGTGAAGTAACTTTGCGTCAAGCGAATACGGATTGGGAGTCGAAGTACAATTTATTAGAAGGTAAGTACAACGATAGCGAAGCGGCATTGCGTCAAGCAAACATAGACTGGGAGTCGAAATATAATCTATTACAAGGTAAATACAACGATAGTGAAGCGGCTTTACGTCAAGCGAATGCAGATTGGGATGGCAAGTATAGCTTGTTGCAAGGAAAGTATACGGACGGCGAAGCATCATGGAAACAATCGAATATAGATTGGGATAGTAAATACAGTTTATTGCAAGGAAAGTATACGGATGGCGAAGCGTCATGGCGACAATCGAATGCAGATTGGGAAGCGAAATACACCTTGCTAGAAGGTAAATACAACGATAGTGAAGCAGCTTTGCGTCAAGCAAATGCGGAATGGGAATCAAAGTACAACTTATTAGAAGGCAAGTACAACGACAACGAAGCAGCGTTACAACAGTTGAGTGCCGATTGGGAATTGAAATACAATTCGTTAGCGTCGAAGTATAAGGATAGCGAAGCAGAGAAAAATAAATTATTAGTAAATATTCGCGACTGGGAAAATAAAACTGCTAATTGGGAATCTAAGTATACGCTCTTGTTAGGGAATTTTAATACGAGTGAAACGGCTTTGAAGGATACTAAAAATCAATACGCAAGATTAAATCTGAGCTTACAGAGTAATAATAAACAAATTACGGAATGGGAATCAAAGTACGACGAACTAATGGTGAAGTACAATGAGAAGCCTAAGGAAGTTGAAGTGATCAAAGAAGTAGAGGTTCCGGTTGAAGTGATCAAGCAAGTAGAAGTGGTGAAAGAGGTAGAGTTGATCAGCGAAGTTGAAGTTCCCGTTGAGGTGATTAAAGAAGTCGAGGTCATCAAAGAAGTCGAGGTGATCAAGGAGGTTGAAGTCATCAAAGAAGTTGAAGTTCCGGTTGAAGTGATTAAGGAAGTCGAGGTCATTAAAGAAGTTGAAGTTCCCGTTGAAGTGATCAAGCAAGTGGAAGTGGTGAAAGAGGTAGAGTTGATTAGTGAAGTGGAAGTTCCAGTTGAGGTAATTAAGGAAGTCGAAGTCATCAAAGAGGTTGAGGTGATCAAAGAAATTAAGGTACCCGTTGAGGTGATTAAAGAAGTCGAAGTGATCAAGGAAGTCATTAAAGAAGTGATCAAAGAAGTTAAAGTAAAAGTTCCCGTAGCGGCAAAAGTCAAAACGACTGCGACCAAAAAAATGGGTGCTGGTGGGAAAGTGGCTTATTTGAAATCAGGTAAGCATTGCACTTTAGAATATCGTTACTGGAAAAGTGAGAAGAATGGAGAATTCTATTTCCACTTCTACCGAGCAAATGATAAGAGTGAAAAGATTATTTTAAAAAGTGAGGGATACACTTCTAAAACAGCTTGCGAAAATGGAATTAAATCAGTAATTGCTCACGCAAAAGAAACGAAGCGGTATAAAAAGTTGACCGCGAAAAATGGAAAATTCTATTTCGATCTATTTGCAAAAAATGGTCAGGTGATTGGAACAGGAACTTTGTATACATTACAGGGAGATCGAGATCGCGCGATGTTGGCAATGCAATGCAAACAAATTAAAGATGATTTGAAAAAGGTAGAAGGTATCGGTCCAAAAATCGAACAATTGCTTAATCAAGCAGGAGTTTGGACTTGGGCAGCATTATCCAAAACTAAAGTTCAATTTATTCAAACGGTACTCGATAAAGCAGGTCCCCGTTATCGCATTCACAATCCAGCAACTTGGCCGAAACAATCAGGTTTGGCGGCGAAAGGGAAATGGGAAGCCTTAGACAAGCTACAGGATGAATTAGATGGAGGAAAACCAGCATAATAAATATTTAAGTAGTTCGCGGAAATTGAGTTTATAATAATTTGAAAATAATTTCTGAGAACTACTTAAGTTTTGAAATCAATTCACGGTAACAAGCAGATTTTTAAAAATATTTTCTCAAAAATAAAATAAAAAATAATGATCCATATCAATAGAACGAATAACATCAGCGCTGAAATTCCAGATAATTCTAGACGGGGTCACGTTGATGCCATCGAAATTTTTCAACACGGAAAAATTGATGAAATTAAAGTACAACTCAACGTTAAACATACTTTCATCGGCGACTTGAAAATTAAATTAACTTCTCCCGCTGGTCGATCTGTAATTTTGCATGACCACGCAGGGGGAAGCGATAATCACATTAATAAGTTGTACACCGGAGAAATCTTAAAGCCGTTCTTAGGAGATTCTGCCGCTGGAAAATGGAAGTTACAATTGACGGATATCTCCGCGAGAGATACGGGAAGCCTCGAATCTTGGCAGTTGATCATGGCTTGCCAAACCTTGGAAACAACACACGCCGAAGTACACATTCCAGATAATAGTGCAACGGGGTTAATGAGTGAACAAGAAGTAAGAATGTCTGGTCGTGTAACGGATATTAGTGCGAAGGTTAATATTGAACATGCTTACGTTGGTGACTTAGAAGTAGCATTAATCTCTCCCGCTGGTAAAACGGTAAATTTACACCAACGCGAAGATGGTGCTTTAAAAGTTATTGATAAAACTTACGGAAAGGATATTTTGAAAGATTTCATCGGAGATGAGATTCAAGGAAAATGGGTGCTGCGCATTAAAGATTTTGCGAAACGAGATGCTGGCGTTTTGAAGCATTGGAAACTTAATCTAAAATACCAGCAAATCGACGATTTAAAGGTTGTGGAAGGTATCGGCCCAAAAATTGAAGGCTTATTCAACGATGCCGGAATCTACTCTTGGTCAAAATTATCGGTCACAAGCGCAAGCGTACTGAAAGATATTCTAGAACGAGCAGGTGATCGCTACAAAATGCACAATCCTAAAACTTGGCCAGATCAAGCTGCTCTAGCTGCCGCAGGACGAATGGAAGATTTGAAAGCGTGGCAAGATGAATTAGATGGCGGAAAATAATGTAACAATGTACTAAGTCGTACTTCTAAAAAAAAAACTTGAACTGGCATAGAAACTAGTTCAAGTTTTTTTCATTTTAACCCGAAGTTATAGAGGTTTTAACTACAACGAGAGCTTGCCAAAAACCTGTCTTCAAAATCCTAGTTTACCCTTCACTAAGTCCTAAATTCACTATTTTACTGACCATGACAACACGCTCATTATCCTCAAATGCTCTTTTAATTTCTTTTTGAAGGATTGTAAAAACCTCGTCGTATGCTCCAAATATTTGAGTACTCAAAACATTCGTTTCTACTTTGATATTCGGATAGGTGCGTAAGTGTTGTATAAAAGCTAGAATACTTTTCTCATATTCGGCATCTAGTGGATACATACTAATTTCTACGGAGATTTGCATAAGGGGAATTGTGTTAAAGTGGATTAAGAAGCGAGAAAGGAAAACACCGTTATTTAGGTATTTGATAAGTTATCCACATTGCTATTGTGGATAATGTGGATAACTATGCTGATGATGTCACAAAAAAAGACCTGCTTGTAAATAGCAGGTCTTTTTTGTTAATAACTTTTTTTAAACTAGTATATTTTCTTTCGCTCGTTTGCGAGCAATATCGGCTTTCATTTTTCGCCAATTATCTCCCATGATCTTATTCATACTTTTATCCACCATAAAGTGTCTAGCAATGTTGAATAAACCTCTGGCACGGCGTACGTAAGATTCGTTAGCTCTTTGACTGACAGAAAAACCACAATCTAAGTATTCGATATAGTGCCAGTGACCACTTGGCATAAATAAAGTTTCTCCGTGATTGACCGTACAATCATAGCCCCAAGCATTTTTGAGCGCAGGATGTTTATCGTAATCTGGATTATTTACATCAATATAGCTCGCTACGGTGAATGGGTGGTGATAAATATTAGTAGACTGCTCCGGTGGGAACATGACCACTCGTTTTCTACCGTGGAATTGATTCAAGAAAATGTGAGAAAGGTCAATATCAAAGTGTAAAGCCACCGTAGATCCCATTCCGCCAAAGAACATATAAGGGAAGCTATTAATGAAACCATCCATAATCTTTGGCGTTTCAAAATCACTGCAAAGCTCTGGAGCGTGTCGGAAAAGGTTAAACAGAAACATTCGATAATCTGCAGGTCCCTTTTCAATCATTTGTAAATATTCTCGAAAAGGAATTACATTGTCAGGTGTCATATAACCTTTACCAGGCTTAGAATAATTAGCCGAGTAAACAGGAACTTGTAGATCACCGTGATCCTTCTTGAAATAATCAATAGTCCATTTAGTCTTTGCAGGCCACGCATCCATCAGATCCGTAAAGATAACGGGCTTTCTTTTATTTAGATACTCTCGAGCAAAACTCTCTGGAGTAAGCCCCGACCGTCTATCAACGTGCTTAAGCTTTAACATAGTAAACTATTTAAGATTTAAAAGAATAAGTTTGTAAAGTTAACAACTAAAATTAAATTCAAGCGCACAATTCAGCTACAAAATTGCAAAAATTCGCTCCTTTAACGATCTGAGTTGTAGAAGCTATTTCAAAATAAGCAACATAAATTGCATTAAACACTTGAAAACCAGCCTTTAATTTCTATTTGAACTGTCGTCAAGCGGTCGACGTTCTTCCAAGTAGAATTTTTTTTTGCTACTGCTTGTCAAGTGACTGCCACTACCAAAATGGAGTGTAAGAACCACTTTTTTTATGATAATTTTAGCTACTCAGACAAACGCCAGTTAAGTGAATATTAGTTTCAAATCACAAAGTTTTAACAGAAGTTTACTTTGAACTTCTTTAAAAAAAAATCGAAAAACCAATTACCGCGATATATACTTGGGAGTCGTCACTACACTTCAATTCAGACAGAAAGTCTAGGAAGTTTTATCCATCAAATGGCTATTTTGTCCAAAAATAAGAATTTCAAGACTAAAACGCAAATCCATCGGTTGTAGAAACTTACGCAAAGCATCGGGTATTAAGTAGTTCGCAGAAATTGAGTTTACAATAAGTTGAAAAGAATTTTGAGCTTAAACGAGGCAAAAAACGTAGACAATGCCGGAGCATTGGCGAGGCTTTTTAACGAAGTAGAAGCTTAAAAGGCTTTCAAGTTATTAGTTAATTTAATTCTGC